>JAPLUJ010000491.1 GCA_026397695.1 Verrucomicrobiota bacterium
GGTGCGGCCTTCGGTGCGGCCTTCGGTGCGGCCTTTCGCGATCAGTTTTTCTGCGACTGACATGGTGCTTTGTTCGAGTTCGGGGTTCGAGGACAGTTTATGGAAGATTTGTTCGATGTCAAGATCGCTGTCGGAATGCAGGGCGTAAAGCAGGAGTTGACCGAGAAAACTGTCGGGGAGTTGCTCGACCAGCGATTCCGACAACCATTGGAAGAATTGCAGCAACTGGCGCTCGCGAGCCAGTTTCATGAGTTGCAGCACGATCCGCAGGCGGGTGTCGCCTTCCTCGGTGGCCGGATCGCATTGGGTCAAATCGAGCAGGGCGTGTTGGAACTTCGGCAGGAAGGGCAGGAGATCGGCGGCAAGTCTGTCTGGAAGTTCGAACAGATCCTCGAAGGAGGTGGGGACGTTCCAGGTGTCTGGTCCTTGATGCAAAACGATGGGCACGACCGGTGGCAGCGGCATCCCATGTGTCTTGTGGTGTTGGATGAGGATTTCCACGACGTAACCGATCAGGCGCAGCGGCATCGCTGGATCAGGAGTGCTTTGGTGTTCGAAAAGGAGGTAGAGGAGGCGGCAGGTGGCTCTTGAAAAACGCGATGGCGTGTTCCGGTTGGGAGAACACGGCCTTGAAAAACCCGTCATTGGTATGAGCGGCGGGTACCAGTGGGTCTGCGGGATTATCCACGGAAGAATGTGTAGTTTACACCGCGCTGGATGACAAGGCGGTTTTGAGGATTTGAGGTCGCAGGGAACATGGGATGGAATTTTTTGGGAAAAACCTTGCCGGATCCGCATTTTTTTTTGTATGTCCAGCGGATTTTCAAATCATGAAAAACAACCGCACGATTCTAACACTCGGGCTGGCCGTTCTGGCCGATGTTTCGCTCGTCACTCCGGCATTGGCATTCGTCAACATCGAATGGGTGAGCGTCGGCAATGTCGGCAACGCGCCGGACCCGGCCACCGGCAGCGTTTATGGCGCGGTTTCCCACGCCTATCAGATCGCGAGGAACGAGACGACCATCAGCCAATACGCCGAGTTCCTCAACGCGGTGGCCAAGACGGACACCTACGGGCTCTACAACACCAGCATGGCGAGCGTGTCCTACATTGCGGGGATCACGCGGGTCGGCGATTCCGGCAGTTACTCGTATGCTCCGGTGGCTGGCACCGGGAACAAGCCGATCTCCTATGTGAACTGGTTCGCTGCGGCGCGGTTCTGCAACTGGATGCACAACGGCCAGCAAACTGGCGCAGGCGCAGCAGCCCTTACGGCAGAGACGGGAGCCTACACGCTCAACGGTGCGACCAGCGGGATCATTACCAAGAACGTGGGGGCCACGGTGTGGATTCCGAGTGAAAGCGAGTGGTACAAGGCGGCCTATTACGATCCGAACAAGGGTGGCGCGGGTGTCGGCGGCTACTGGGCCTATGCAACTCAGAGCAATGCGTTGGGAGGCAACACGATTGGCAATCCCAACTCGGCGAATTACTACTTTGGGGGTTACGTCGGCTATCCCGGCATGGCGTTGACGGATGTCGGGGCCTACGGCGTGAATTCGGACAGTGCGTATGGGACGAACGACCAAGGAGGGAACGTGTACGAATGGAACGACGCCGTCATTTCCGGCTCGAGGCGCGGGCTGCGTGGGGGCGCCTGGAGCAACCTCGGCGACTCCGACCTGGCCTCCTCGGGCCGCGACGGCAACGCCCCGTCGCTCGAGGGCAACGGCGTCGGGTTCCGCGTTGCCAGCGTCCCTGAACCGAGTGCGCTGGTCCTGACGATGTTGTTCAGCGCGGGACTCGTCTGCCGCCGGAGGAGGTGAGTATTCCCTTTTGATCTTTATCCCTTTGTCCTTTGGCATGTGGCGGCGGTTTGTAACCGCCATGCGAATAATAACCAGCGGGCGCTTGAGGTGGAGGAACGGGTGGTTCCGAAGTCAGGGTCTGGCGGTTGCAAACCGCCGCCACGCCCCCGCCGCAGGCGGTCGAAATTTTTTTTCTGAAAAATGAAACCGCCCGGATCTGACGCGCCCCTCGTTTTGGTGAAGTGGTATGCCTACGCCAAATGGGTGCTGGAGCGGGTGGAGAGCTTTCCCAAGAGCCAGCCCCATTAGAAGCTTGCGCTTCTAACGGGGCAAACTATCACAAACGCATGATTTACGTTTATGTATTGTTGAGCGAGGCGCATGGTGGGCGGCTGGCTGAAGAGCCGTGGCGGCAACCGAGCGCAACGAGATGGAGCAACTGACTGTCATCCAAATCCCTCGCTCAATTTGTACGAAGCCAAGCCCTGAATGAAACCTAGACAATCTCCGGTTCTTGGATCAAATTGGCTTCATGCGATACGCCGTAATGCTTGAACGCCTGCCCGCCGAGGAAGGAATGCCGGGCTACTACTACGCCCATGTGCCATCCCTGAGCCTGACGACGCATGGACTTGGGATGGAGGGAGCCTTGGAGGCCGCCCGTGATCTGGTGAATCTGTGGAATGAGGAGAAACGTGCCCACGGCGAATTTATCACCACCCAATCCGAGGCGATCCTCGCAACTGTGGAAGTCACCTGAAATGCCGCACAAGGCCAAAGAAGTGCTGCGCAAACACGTAACAAGCCTCAAGGCACCGGTTTTGACAAGTCCTTGAGAATCTGGTCACGCACTGGTTCTTCGATGAGACGGGCGTCCGCCAGATCGCAGGCGAGTTGTTTGGCGGTGGCGATTTCGATGGCGCTTGCGGGTTGGCCTGCGGGTTGCGGCGGGCGGATGAGCAGATTGGCGATGACTTTTTCCATGCCAGGAGAGATGGCGGAAGGAATCAGCAGGGCGATTTCCGGTTTGCTGCCGCTCTGTGGGCCGCTGGGGATGAACGGAAGATCGCCCTGCTTCATGCTATAGAGTGTTTGGAAATCCGCCTTATAGCCAAGCATGAGAAAATTCTGATAGTTGCTGCGCAGGCACGCGCGGATGATTCTTTCACGGATCGGAGGGTCATCGTGTTTGGCGTTGGTGGCGAAGAACTTCGGTTGGATACCCAGGCCGCGGTCGATGGCCACATCCGGTGGGACACCGAGCGAGTTGGCTTCGGCGAGGAGGCCGATGGCTCTAACAAGTGCTTTGCGGGCGTCTTCGGCGTAGAACTGTTGGAAGAACGAACTATCGCTGGTGATCGACGCCAGTTCGGCGCTGATCGCGGCCTGGCGTTGTTTCTTTTTGACGAAACTGAAGCCGACCAGACCGGCCACTAACAGGGCGATCCAAAACACGGCGCGGGTCAGGATATAACGGGGGCTCGGTGTTTCCATAAGGGGATGTGGCTCAGGTCCAGATCGATTTCGGTTTGCGGGGTTCTGGCGGCGGGGCTTCGAAACTCTTGCGTTCGCGACTGTGGAAAATCGCCTCGTCGCGGGTGATCAGGTTGGCTTCTAACAATACGGCGATGCTTTGGTCTATCGTCCGGTTGCCGTCGCGGTGGCCGATTTCCATCAGGCCGACGATTTGTTCGAGTTTGCGCTCGCGGATGCAATTGCGCATGCCGTGGCCGGGAACCAACACCTCCGAGGCGAGGATGCGGCCATGGCCGTCGGCACGCGGGATCAGGCGTTGGCAGATGATGCCTCCCAGCGTACTGGACAACTGGGCGACAATCTGCGGTTGCTGGTCGGCGGGAAATACATCTACCAGACGGTCGATGGTTTGTGGGGCGTCGGGCGTGTGGAGTGTGGCGAGCACGAGGTGGCCGGTCTCGGCGGCGGTTAGAGCGATGCGGATGGTGTCGAGGTCGCGCATTTCCGCGACCACGATGACGTCCGGGTCCTGGCGCAGCGCCTGGCGCAGGGCGCGGGGAAACCCGTGGGTATCGGCGCCGATTTCGCGTTGTTTGATCAGGCACGAGCTGTGCTGGAAGATGAACTCGATGGGATCCTCGAGGATGATGATCACGCCGCTGCGGGTGTCGGAGATGCGTTTGACCATTGAGGCGAGCGTGGTGGATTTGCCGGAGCCGGTGATGCCGGTGACCAGCACGAGGCCGCTGCGCAGGTTGCAGAAATGGTGCACCACCTCGTGGTGGCCGAGGGTTTCCAATTCGGGGATTTCCTGGGAGATGAAGCGGAACGCGGCCTCGACGTTGCCGCGTGCGATATGGACGTTGCCACGGAAACGGCCGACGCCCTCGACCTGCAAGGCATAGTCGAGTTCCCATTCCTGTTCCAAGGTGGCGCGCTGGGACTCGGTGAGCGTGTCGAGGATGAGGTCGCGCACGCTGTTAGAATCGAGCATGTCCTCATCGATGGGTTGGATCGCGCCGTTGATGCGCACGCAGGCGGGCGCCCACGCGCTGAGGTGGAGGTCGGACCCTCCGCGCATGACGGCTTCCTTCAGGTAGGCGGTGATGTCGCGCAGCATGGGCATGGCGCTACTATCCGGTAATCCCGCGCATCGCGCGATCAAAATCCT
>JAPLUJ010000137.1 GCA_026397695.1 Verrucomicrobiota bacterium
CACTTTGCTCTGTAACAACTAAACATAACTGAAAAGATGAAAAACCGTGAATCCAGTCGTGTCCTGAATTTCCTTGTGATGGTGCTCGTGGTGGGGTGTGTGCTCCTGCCCGCGCCTGCCGCTGCGGATGGCCGGCGGGTGATTTCGCTCGATGGCACCTGGCAGGTGGCCGAGGGCGCGATGGGCGAGGTGCCGAAAACGTTCGATCATCAGGTTGCAGTGCCCGGCCTGGCCGACATGGCGCAGCCGGCCTTCGAGGCGGTGGGCGTCAAGGACCGGGACCCGCGGCGCGAGGCCTTCTGGTACCGCCGCACCTTCAGCGTCCCGGGCCCCCTGCCGGTCGTGGCGCGACTCAAGGTCCACAAGGCCTGCTACGGCACCGCCGTCTATCTGAATGGCAGCCCTCTCGGTGAACATGCCGGCAGTTTCACTCCCGGCTATTTTGACCTGCGTGAAAAACTCAAGGGCGACGGCCAACCTAACGAATTGATCGTGCGGGTGGGGGCGTCGCATACCGCGCTGGGCAAAGACATGCCCTGGGGACACGATTTTGAGAAAATCCGCTACGTCCCCGGCATCTATGATTGCGTCGATTTGATTCTGTGCGGATCACCTGCCATTGAAAACGTCCAGACCGTCCCGGACGTGCCGGGCAAGCAGGTGCGGGTGCTTGCGGAAATCAACAATCCGGGCGTGGCGGAAACCGCAGCTGTCGTCCGCTGCAACGTCCGCGACGCGAAGACCCACACCGCCGTGGGCACGGCCGTAAGCCGCAAGATGGTTTGGAAACCGGGCGGGCAGCAAACGGCCGACCTGACACTTCCGCTGGAAGGCTGCCGGCTCTGGACGCCGGACGATCCGTATTTGTATGAAGTCGAAGTATCGCTGCATCTATCGGTTTTTCGAGGACCCGCTGCGGGGTGACAAGCCGTGGCGCGAGGATTGGGTGCGCAGGGTCATCCGCGGCTTCCGTAGCATGAACTGGAACTCGGCCCGCTACTGCATCGGCTTCCCGCCCGAGATGTGGTACCGCATCGCCGACGAGGAGGGATTGATGATCCAGGACGAGTTTCCGGTGTGGAGGCAGACCGGAACTTTGGAAAACCTAACAGAACAATACCGGGAATGGATGCGGGAACGCTGGAACCACCCGAGCGTGGTGATCTGGGACGCGCAGAACGAAACAGCCAACCAGCAAATCACCGGCCAGGCGCTCACCGCAGTGCGCCAGTTGGATTTGTCGAACCGCCCGTGGGACAACGGTTGGGCCAAGCCGCAGGCCGCCACCGACGTCTACGAGTCCCACCCCTACCGGCACAGCACCAAGACCTTTCGCATGGAGGAGTTTGCCAGGATGTCGCCCAAGCCCGGTGATCCGGGGAGTTGGGCCGGCAATGCGGTCCCTAACAGCGGCGACAACCCGATCATCATCAACGAATACGGTTGGCTGTGGATCAATCGCGACGGCACGCCGTGCACCTTGTCGGTGGCCAACAAGTCCTATCAATACCTGCTGCCGCCCAACCCGACCGCCGACCAATACCGCGAGGCCTATGCCCGCACCGTGGCCGCCAAGACCGAGTTTTGGCGCAGCGGCCGCAAGCTGGCCGGCGTGATGCACTTCTGCGGCCTCGGCTACAGCCGTCCCGACGGCCAGACCAGCGACAATTATATCGACTTGGATGGCCCCACGTTCGAGCCGCATTTCGCCCGCTACGTCGGCGATGCCTTCGCACCCGTCGGCCTGATGATTGATGCCTGGGCGGACCATTACCCGGCCGCCGCAGCGCGGGAGTTTCCGGTGGTGGTGATCAATGATTTGGACAAGCCCTGGCAGGGCTCGGTCCGCTGCCGCTTGACCATCGCCAGTCGCCGCGCCCCCGGAGAATCCACGGTCGTCACCGGCGACCTGCCCGGCAGCGGGCCGGGCGTGATCCTCGTCGGCGGGCACCACGACAGCACGTTCAATTCCGTCTCCGCCGACGATAACCTGAGCGGG
>JAPLUJ010000609.1 GCA_026397695.1 Verrucomicrobiota bacterium
ATGGAGTGCGGTGGGAAGCGCAGCGCCACACCGCTTTGGCTGGAAAACGTTCCCTCATGCCAAAAACATCCTGCCGTCCCTAACAGCGCCGTCAGTCCTTCACTGAGTGGAATGTGCAAGGACCATGAGCCGTCGTCGCCCAGCCAAAGCGGTGTCGGCGTTTGTCCCTCACTCTGCCACCGCACTCCATGCCTTGGCTTGCGCAGTGCGGGTTGACACGGGTGTCGATTGTCTCCATGTTCCGCCCGCGGTGCCCACGCCGCGTGCATGCCCTGCCACTCATTATGATTTTCAAAAGCCTTTGTCGCCACGCCGGAATCGGCGCGAATTCCTATTTGCTGGAGACACGTGCCGCCAGAGTGGTGTTGGACGCGGGGATGCACCCGAAGCACGAGGGTTACGCGGCGGTGCCGCAATATCACTTTCTCGAAGAGGGCTCGGTCGATTCCATCGTTATCACACACTCGCACCTCGACCATGTGGGGACACTGCCGGTTTTCCTCGACGAACAGCCGCAGGCGCGGGTTTTTCTAACACCCGAGACCGCCGAGCTCGCGGCAGCCCTACTGCACAACTCGGTGAACGTCATGCAGTCGAAACGCATTGAACACGGCATCACCGAGTATCCGCTGTTCGAACATCGTGAGCTGGACAAGATCGTGGAGGCCTTCGAAGCACGCGGCATCGAGCGCCCGTTTGATCTCGATGCCGAGGGCACGATGCGCGCCACCTTCCATGACGCCGGCCATATTCTGGGATCGGTGGGAGTAACGATTCAGGCGGCGGGCAAACGCGTGATGTATACCGGAGATGTGAACTTCGAGCACAGCACGATTCAAAAGGCCGCATTGTTTCCGCTAGAGCCGGTGGACGCGTTGATTGTGGAAACCACCCGCGGCGAACAGGCGCGCGCGGCGGGTTACGACCGCTCTAACGAGGAGAACGCCTTCGCCGAAGCGATCGCGCGGGTGCTCGCCCGCAAGGGGTCTGTGCTGGTTCCGGTGTTTGCGATGGGCAAGACCCAGGAGGTGCTGGCAATGTTGCATCGCTTCAAAGCCGAGGGACTCATCCCCAAACACACGCCGGTTTATATCGGCGGCCTGAGCACCAAGATGACACATATCTATGACCGCTTCAGCGATGTTTCGCGCCGTCATCTGCCGGGTTTCCGGTTTCTCAAGGACATGGAAATCCAGGGAAGCGACCGCAAACGCAAGGGACCCATTCCCTTCGGCTCGGGCTGCATCTACGCGCTGTCCAGCGGCATGATGTCGGAAAACACCGTGTCTAACATATTCGCCCGCCAGGGCATTCTCGAAAACAAACGCCACGGCCTGTTCTTCGTCGGTTATGCGGACCCCGAGACTCCCGGCGGACGGATCCGCATGGCGCAGCCCGGCGACAGCGTGCTACTGGATCCCGCGCATCCGCCGGTCCCGCTGCATTGCGAAATGCGTATCTTTGATTTCAGCGGCCACTCGACGCGCGACGCCATCGCCGACTACATCGAAAAACTCCGGCCGAAGAAAACCTTCCTCGTGCATGGCGACGACGGGGCGGTCGAGTGGTTTCGCGCGGAAATCCAGCGACGCTTGCCGGACACCCAGGTCATCGTGCCGATCCCGGGCGAGGAGCACGCGATTTGAGCGCGGGCGGCCATGTTCCTTACATTTTTCTTGCAAAGTAAGGCGTGCTGGTTGAGGATGCCTGTGTGTCAACACTCACATTAACCAGTAAACGCCAGGCGACCTTGCCGGTACGCTTGTGCAAGGAATTGAATCTCAATCCGGGAGATGTCATCGAAGTGGAGCCGGCGCAATTGTCCGGTGAACGGGTATGGGTGCTGCGCCGACAGAAGTCCGCAGCCCGCCCATGGCTTGGATGCCTGAGGAACAAGACCAAGGTGCGGGATCATTCCATGGCAGCGGTCAGAGCCAGTATCGCGGCAGGGCGGGGGAGGAACGAGGGATGAATGTGGGGTTGGACACGTCAGTGGTCTTGCGCCTGCTGATAGGCAAACCACCCGCACAGACGGCGGTGGCGGTGGCGTTTCTGGACAACCTCCAGCGACGCGGGGCTCGTGCAGTCGTCTCGGACCTGGTGATTTCAGAAACCTACTTTGCCCTGCAATTCCATTTCAAAGTGACGAAAGCCGAAGCACTATCTTCTTTGGCTTTGCTGCTTTCGACAGGCGAGATTGCCGCTACCGGACAGGCCGGCAAAGTGCTGGCACAACCGGGGTTGGCGTCTGCCAAGCCAGGCTTTGTGGACCGCCTGATTCATGCCCACTACGCCGCCGCCGGATGCGCCATGGCAACCTTCGAGAAAACCGCCGGGAAATTGCCCAAAGTGAGCGTGTTGAAATGACGTGGCGGAATTCCGCCTCAAGTATTATTCTGATAGTCCTTTTCGTCCGGCTCATGGACCTCCTTGAGCACCTGGCTGATGATGCTATCGACATCGACGCCTTCGGAGTCGGCGGCGAAGTTGGTGAACATGCGGTGACGCAGCACCGGGAAGGCGGCCACGCGCACATCGTTGCAATTGACCACCAAACTGCCGCGCATGACGGCACCGGCCTTGGCGGCGAGTAATAGATATTGGGTCGCCCGCGGACCGGCGCCGCCGTGGATCCACTTCTTCACCGCCTCGGGTGCCCGCGGGTCGTCGGGGCGGGTGGCGCGCGCCAGACGGGTGGCGTATTTCACCACATGCCTGGATACCGGCAGGCGCCTGACGAGTTTCTGGAGGCGCAGGATTTCCTCGCCGCTCATGCGTTTTTTCAACACGACGGAGCGATCCGAGGTGGTGCTTTCGGCGATTTCCTCTTCTTCGGCTTCGCTCGGGTAATTGACACGCAGGCTGAACATGAAGCGGTCGAGTTGTGCTTCGGGCAGCGGATAGGTTCCCTCTTGTTCCAGCGGGTTCTGGGTGGCGAGCACGAAAAACGGCGGGGCTAACGGATAGGTTTCGCCGGCGGCGGTGACGTGGGATTCCTGCATTGCCTCTAACAGGGCCGCCTGGGTCTTGGGCGGGGTGCGGTTGATCTCGTCGGCCAGCAGAATGTTAGTAAACACCGGCCCGCGGATGAAGCGGTAGTTTTTGCGGCCGGAGGCCTCGTCCACCTCTAACACATCGGTGCCGGTGATATCGGTGGGCATGAGGTCCGGGGTGAATTGGATGCGTCGGAAGCGCAGGTCGAGCACTTCGGCGAGGGTGCGGATCATCAATGTTTTGGCCAAACCCGGCAGGCCGATCATCAACACATGGCCGCGCGACATGAGTGCCAGCATCAGGCTGTGGAGAATTTCCTGCTGGCCGACGATGGCTTTGCCGATTTCCGCCACCACCCCATTCAGGAGTGGCACCAGGATGCGCAGTTGGGTTGCGGTTTCCGTGGCCGCCTGATCCATCTGGGCGGCGGCACGCGGGGCTGGCCGGGCAGCCGTGGCGTTCGGCGCAATGCCCGGGCCACCATCCAGCACCACGGTGGATGATCCTGATGCAGGAGTTGCAGGATCAAGGACACTGCGCGCCGGGGCCGCCGTGTTGTCGCCGGGATCTTCTTCTAACACCATAACTTCGCTGGCGATCCTGATCTGGTCGCCGAGCTGCAGGACACGCGGCCATTCGATGCGCTCGCCATTGACATAGGTTCCGTTCATGCTGTCCAGATCGCGTACCGACCAGACGCCGTCATTCTCTGTCAACTCGGCATGGTGCCGCGAAGCGATGATTTCGGGTGCGAGCACGACGCGGTTATCGTCGGACCTGCCGATGGTGAGCGGCGACAATATCAGAGGGATGCGGAAGTCCTTGTTATTGCCGGCGATGATTCTCAAACATTTGGGAGTGCTCATGATAGATATATGTCAGGCTTGCGTGAGATCGATGATACCAAGGTCGCGTGCCGTGCCTGCCACGCGCAAGCCACCGAGGGCCGGGAGATGGCGGTGGACGAGGAACGGGATGCCTTTGAGGCGGGGTGTTTCTTCCCGATAGAGATGGCGGGTGCGTACCAATTGCAAGTCGTCGGAGGCTTCCCGCAGTTCGATGACTTCCAGGCGGCGCAGGCAGGCGTTGATTTCCTCGCCGGAGCCGCGGAGGATTTGTCCGTCGCGGATGCGTTCGGTGAAAACCAGTGCGACCTCGCCGTGGATGCCCGTCCGGTGTTGCAGGTGCCGGTTGAAGAAGGAATCCGCCTTGGCCACGCCCGCGTCGAGGTGTTGCGCGCGGTCGCGCGGCAAATCCGCCGCGGCACCCAGCGCAAGGCCTTCAAACAGCCGGTTGTCCCTGGTGACTAACAGCAAATCGAAGCGGCCCACCGGCAGTTGTTGGAATCGGAATCCCGCGCCATCCTGATCCAGCGTGGCGAGATAGACGCGGGTGCGGTCGCGCTCGACGGCGATGGCATGGGTCAGCACGCCACCCTTGACCTTGGCTGTGATGACTCCCGCATCGGTGGTTAGAGGCTGGGTATAAATGCGGCCGGGGCCGTCGGCCAGGGTGAGCGGCGCGAGGGCTGTCAGCATGACACCTAACATGATCAGGGTTTGTCCGCCCATGTTTTTGCCGTTTCGGCGCGTTCGTGTTTGGGATAGTCCTTCACCAGTGCGTTCCAGATTTTCCGGGCTTCATCCTTGTTGCCGAGTTCGTAGAGTGCGCGTCCCTGCCAAAACAGCACGTCGATTTCCTCCGGCGACCCGGGGCGCACCTTGAGGCATGTTTCGAGATCCTGCAATGCCCGGGACCACTCACCGGCAAGAAACATCACGCGCGCACGCCACAACAATTGGTCGCCCTCGATTTTGGCTGCCGGTCGCTGGCGTTCCCAGGCATCGAGTCTTGCGCGTGCTTCATCGAGGTGGTTGCCGTTCACCAAATCCTCAATGGCCAGTGAGTGTGAGCGGTCGATCACCGGCGCTTTTCTAGCAGCATCCTCAGGGCTGGCAACGGCCTCGGCAAAACAGCGAACCGCATCATCAATCCGGCCGTTGAGAAGCTCGTAGTCGCCCAGGCGGATCACCGCCATGTTGGCAAGTGCCTTGTCATTACTCTTGCGCAAGCGTGCGGCCAAGCCGATCACCAGCGGGTCCTTGAGACCGAACACCCGCAGGTCGAGTTCTAACAAATCCGCGGCGGCACCCATGGCGGCGCGTGCGGGTGGCGGCAACCCTATGAGTGTTTCGAGAGCGGCCTTGGGATCACGTTTGGCGGTTTCCCGGATGGTCATGGCGATCGCCGTGACCCACGTTCCCGCTGCGGGTTTTGCCACTGCCAGCCATGCTTCGGCCCAGCGGGCGGCGGTGGCCGCGGGCAGGAAATCCTTGGCGAGCACGAAACCCGCGCGCCGCGCCGGTTCGGACAGGGTGAATGGATCCTCCTGTTCCAGCAATTCGAGAAACTCCTTCATTTGGGGTTCTTGGTTGACGGATGCCGCTTCGATAGATCGCGGGATGACGAGCACATGGCGCCCCTCGATCATGCGCAGGTTGTTGCGCAAGCGCAGCGACACCCGCAGCGGGTCGAGGTTCATCCACAAGCGGCGGGTTTCAGGTCCCTGATCGACATGGCCGTCCGGCCACACCCACTCGACCTGCCAGTCCGTGCCGGGGTTGGCGATTTCACCCTTGACGCGCACATACCATTCGCCGCCATATCCGAGATAACGTCCGGCCTCTAACGAACATGCCGGCACCGGCGCGCCGTCGTGTGCTTCGATCGCGTCGGCCGTCACCTTGCCCGGATGCACCCATGCCTCGGGCGGCACGTTGCCGAGTTTGCCGTCCTGTTCCCAGCCGAGCACCATGGCCGCCGGTGGATTGATGGTTGCATGGCAATACTCGACACTCACGGTCCCTTCAGGCACGCGTACACTCACCGCCGGCACTTTTTCCGGATGGAGTGACGGCGGATTGTTTTGTTGCCACTTGAGCGCCGCACGTCCGTCGATCGTCACATAGGATACATCGTCGGAGAGGGTGTAAAAACGCAGGTTGCCAGCCACCTTGGTCTTCACCAGACCGGTGTAGCGGCTGAGAAATCGAGCGGATTCACCCAACGGATTGTCACCGTGAAATATCATCGGCACGAAGGCCGCGCCATCGATCGCCGGGGATTTTTTCCATGCCTCCTGCCAACCGCCGAAGGTCGCCACGCTCGCGCCATCCGCTAACCGCCGGGTTTCTAACAACAAACTCCGCTGGGCCGACCATGAGCGCAGCCGCCGCGACGCGTTGCCACCGAAATAAAGAACCGCCGTCTTGCCTTCGGGCATGGATTGCGCGAGTAACAGCATGGAGCGGCCCACGCCGCGCCAAACCGGATCTAGTGCGATCTCCTTGCGCTCCGGTCCTAACAAAACCACGTCGCGCATGTCGGGCCGGCCGGCACCGAAATCCGGCACCTGGATTTCCCAACCCGCCGCGGGCACGCCGGGTGGATCGCCGGCATGCAGGAGCACGCGATAGGGAGCGCCTACCGCCGCCCAATCCTTATCCTTGTCCGTGGGTGCCGCCAACACCGCCGCAGGCACTAACAAAAAAACGATCCGACCGATCCGGCTGATCCGACTGATCCGACTGATCTGACTGACGTTCCCGATCATGGCGAATCGAGCGTGCGGAAATAATCGTCCACCGGTTGTTGGAAGCCGGCGGGCACGGCGGTGTCCGCGCCGCCGGGCAGGCGTTTCTCGCCGACGAAGCGGCTGCCGGTGCCGTCTAACACTTTCAGGTCGCCGGTGGTGGCGCCATCGCCGAGTTTGCGCAGGCTTGCGACAATGCGGCGATGCAGCGCTTGGTAATCCGCCAGACGGCCGCTTTGCAGGGCTGCGCGTGATTCGTCCATCAGGCGTGCCACTTCCGGCAGCGGGCCGGTGCGCAGATAGAACAAGCGGGCGGTGGCATAACTCTTGGCGGTTTGTTGGGCGAGCAGCGCCTGTTCGGCGGCCAGCGCATCTTTGAGGATCTGGTCGGGGGTATTGACCGGGCGCAGCGGGGCATCGCCGGTCATGCCCGCGCGTTTGCTAACACCGCCGGCCTTGCCGCCGCCGGTGGCCTTGGCGTCCGCCGCCTGGCCGTCGTCCTGCACTTGTCCTTTTTGCATCGGGTCGTTGGTGCGCCGGGCATCGGTCGCACTGCCCTCTAACCGGTCGGCGCGCTGGTTGACCATCTCGCCGCTTGACATGCCTTCGCGGCCGCCACTGGAGCGGCCGGTCTGCTCATTTTTGTTAGGCGGGGTGTTGCCGGATTTTCCTTGGGCGTTGAAGCCCGGCATCGGGCCGTCGGCCACTTCCCAGCCGTTGGCGGGGTTGACTGCGAAGGCATTGTTAGAAGCGGCGTCCTGGACTTGTTCGGCGAGTCCTTCCTGTTCCTTGAGCAGGTCGCCTACCAGGTCGGTGAAGGCATCCGGCAGCGGGAGATTGGGGATTTCCGGCATTTCCGTGAGGTCGAAGTTTTCCATCAGCCACTTGGTGGTTTCATTTTTGTCGGGCAGCCACATTTCCATATCGGCGGCGGTTTGGGCGGCCTTTTCCATATCTTCCAGCAGGCTTTCCTCTTTCTGGACGGCGATTTCCGACGGTTTCAATGCGCCCGCCGCCGCCTGCGCGGTATCCTGTTGGATCACATCCTCGTAGATTTTGGTGAGTTCCTCGCGCAGCTCGTTCATCGGGCGGAGGTCGGGAAACGCGTGCGCGTCGGTGAGCATCTGCTCTATCAACTTCGCGATCTCCGCTTTTTCCGCAGCCAGTTCCCCGGCCACCGCGACATCCTCCGGGCGGAATTCGTTTTTCGCTGCGAGAGCTTTGCTTTTTTCGACGACCGCGCGTTGTTGCTCGACCAAGGCGTCGAGTTTTTCGTGGATGCCGGCGGCAGTTTCCTTGAGGGATTCCGCCTTGTCGGCGGCACTGGATCGCTGTGAGTTGGTGAGCAGTTCCAGCACGCGGGCGAGGTCAACCAACACTTGTTTGCAGAGACCCGTTGCTACGGGAAACCGATCGCCATCGATTTGTTCCGCGCTACGGATCATTTGTTCATAGATTTTCGTTGTGCCCATCAAGGCGGCGGCCTTGCCCAGTACCGTGCGGAAAGCCGCGTCGCCGATCGAGGCGCTCTGCGCACCGTCTGTTAGAGACTGACGCACCACCCGTGACTCGTCGGCCAGCGCGTCCTGATCCGCGGCCAGCGCCGCGCCCTCGCCCGCCTGTGCTTTCAACACACGCCCGTGCAACGCCTTTTGCCGGTTGAACAAAGCTTCCACCCGGCCTATCAGATCGCGGATTGCCGCGCCGCCGGACTCGTCGCGCAGGTCCGCAGGAAGGCTTTTCAAGCGGGCGAGGATCGCCGCCTCGAGGGCTTCGCCTTTGGCGAGTTGGCTACGCCGCTCGCCACCCTTGGCGGGACCCGCATCCCGCAAGGCCAGCACCGCCTGCGGCATCTCCCGGGCTAACAGTGCGGCGAGCACGTCGCGCCAGGCCGCCGACCCGGCAGGAGTGCCGGCTAACAATTGGCCGGCCGCCTCCTCGATGCGCAACTGGCGTTCCGCGAGGGTCGCCACATCTGCCAGATCGCTTTTTGCCGCATCCCGCAGGATCGCGCGGGTGGCATCCAGATTGGTTTGTTGGACCCGCAGCAGATCTTCCAGACTTCCCAACACCTCACCCTGGCGGGATTCCGTGGCGCGGCGCAATTCATCCGCAGTAACAATGCGCACCACCAGCATGCGCGACAAAGTACGGCCGGGTCCCGTGACGTCGTTGGCATCGCGGGCGCTCACGCAAAACCACGCTTCGTTTTCCTCGCTGCCAATCCATCGTGACAACTGGAGGTCCACGGATTGTTTGAAAGACGGCACGTCCGGCTTCCAGGTTTCGATCACCCGGGCGTCGGGTTTTTCCGGCGTGCCACGGCACACCGCCACCTCGGCAAGCCCGTAATCGTCACTGGCCTCGAATGTCAGGCGCAGCGAGGCATCTCTTGTTAGAAGAACTTCCTCCTCGCCCGTCGGTTGGATCAAGCGTATGCGCGGCGCCTCGTCCGCCTTGATGGTGAAGTTAATGCGCTCTTGATCCGATAGACCTACAACATCCGTCCAGCGGGCGGTCCACGTGCGATTGCCCGTTAGACGCCCGGTGAGTTGCCATAACTCCGGCGTGCCTGCCGTGCTTGCCTTGGCATCGTCGTGATCCACTGACAACTCTTTGATTGCGTGATCAAAGGTCCAGTCGAGAGTCACGTCGGAGCCATCCGGAACGGCGGGCCATGCCGTGCCATCCGACACCACAATGGTTTGCACTTTGGTGTAGGCCGGCGGCTTGATGGTGAGCTGACGGGCCACCACCTTGGCCGGGACTTGCACCTCGATGCGCCGCTCAAAGGACCGCGCGTCGCCGGCTGCAAATTGATAGCGCCCGCTATCGGCCCACTTGCAATCGACCGCCCAAGCCATCGTTTCGCCAGTCCGTTGCGCGACGTGGCGGATAACACTGCCATCGTCCTTGGTGACCACCAGCCAGACATCGGCCGGGGCCACGCCCGCCAAAGTAACCCGCATGGTGAGCACCGTGCCGCGCGCGACGCTGCGGTCACCCGGCTCCACATCCACCACCCGGGTCATGGTGAGCGGGGCGATTTCGCGTGCCGGCATCAACACCCGGCACAGGCGCTGGCGGAAGTCGGCGGGATGCAGGAGAAACAATACACACCCTAACAGCAAGAACGCTCCGGCCACCGCCGCCCAACGCCGGAGCAGCCGCCAGTCGTAAACCCGCTGCCATGCGATGCCACGCCACAAGCCGGCCAGTTCGCCTAACAAAACAATGCGCCATTGTGAACTTTCGGCCAACGACCGGTCGAGTTGCACGGCATTGACCAGGGCGTTGTCGGAGCGTGCGGTTGCCGTTTCGAGGCGGCGGCATTGGCGAGGGCGGCGGCCAAGGGCAACGCGATGGCCACCAAGCCCGCCCAGCGACCAAGCGCTCCGAAGCGTGCCCGTGCATCCACCACCAGCCATGCACCTAACAGCACGCCTGCGGCGACCACGCCGATGGCCAGCGAAGTGAGCCCGCGGCCAATCTTCAAGGCACGTCCCGCACGCCGCAGGATCTGGCGTGGTGTCTGACCGTCGGATTCGGCGGCGGGAGATGTTGGGTTGGCATGCACCTCTGCAGGTTACGGCTTTGCCGGGGATTTTCCATCCCCATTCTTCGGATCCACGCGAAAAAGCCGGAAGTTGGCGAAGTAGGATTTTCCGGGGCCCATGGTGGCGCCGTAGTTGACGACCTTTACCGAGATATACTCCGGTTGCTGATCCTTGCCGGAGACCACCACGGTTTTGGGCACGGTGAAGTCGCGGCTTGCGGTGGTCCACATCTTCGAGTTGCCCGGCGGCGAGGGCACCTGCGCCCGATAACACATCATCAGTGCGGGTCTGTCATCCGCCGGAGCGCGGCGGAAAATCGTGCGCTTTTGTTCCGGATGGGGGTCGCGGCTCCATGCCTCCGCGTGAATTTTGGCGGCCAAATCCCAGGTCATGCAATCGACCTCGATGTGATATGTCGCACCCGCTTCGACCGGCACCGGCACGCTCTCGATCTTGCCGCCCTGGTTGCCGGCGATCCCGGCGGGCAAATCAAGCATCACCGCCCTGCGTCCGCCCACCTCTCCCGGCGGTGCCATTTTCACATACGGTCCGTTGTCCTTGTAAAACTCCTCATCGGGAAAAACCGTGAGCCAGCCGTGCAGCGGCTGCTTGCCCTCGAAGCCGCCGTTAGGCAGCAGGTTCTTGACGTCTCCGCCCGCCGCATGTGCGGATGTTAGAACAAGCGCGACGAAAGTGGTAGCGGTCATTGTGATCGCGCGTGTCCGGAATACGGGGAGCGCCTGCGTCCCGCAGGCAGTGTTCGGCATCCTGCCGAACACTCTTCAGATACCGAACTCACCGCGCCAGCCTCCGATATAACAGAACCACATTCCGCCCATGAGGAGGATTTTTTCACCCGGCTTTACCGCCGCGTGATGGGGCCGCTGATTCACCATGCGGGCTGGCGCTGGGCGTTCCTGTTAGGGATCACGCTGCTGCTGTTGGCATCCTTCGCCACAGTTGGGATCGGCTGGGTGAAAGTGAA
>JAPLUJ010000227.1 GCA_026397695.1 Verrucomicrobiota bacterium
CAATGATCTATCAGACAGCGTGCGGGCCGGGTTCCTGCATCTCGAGAAAATCGAGGCGTGGGCGGAGCGTCACGGGCATCCCGCCGGTGAGGGCACGCCGTTAGGAGAGCTGATGCGTGCCATCCGGCGCAAGCACGTGGACCCGTTCGTTGGCAAGCGCATCGGGCGTTACATCCAGTCCACCCGTATGGAACCCGCGCAAAATTTCCTCAGTGCCACGACCCACCGTTACAGTTTCCGGCTGGTCATCGATGACGAGGTGAAAGCGGAATGCGAATTGTTCAAGCGCCTCGCCTTCGAGGTGGTGTTCCTGTCGCCACAATTGAAACAACTCGAACACAAGGGCAGCCGTATGCTGCGCGAACTTTGGAACACGCTCGGCCAACGCTACGTCACCGGCAACTCCATCGACGGCCAGGATTTCCAACTGCTCCCGGCGGACTGCGTGGCCGAAATCACCGCCGCTCCCGACGAGGCCACCCGCGCGCGCCTGGTCTGCGATTTCCTCGCCGGCATGACCGATGGCTACGCGGCTCGCACCTACAAACGCCTGTTCTCGCCGGACTTCGGCTCCATCGGCGACTTGGTCGGTTAGACCGGCCGCCGGACCTGATGCGGCCTCACTGACTGGACATCCTGATGTCCGAGCGGACACCAGGATGTCCAGGGCTGCGAATATGCGATGGGTTGGTTTGTGGTGGATGTGGGCATTTGCATGGACGATGGAGTCAAACGGAGCTACCTTGACCAGTCCGGTCTCGCCGAAAACACCCTCGTCATCTATGCCAGCGACCAGGGTTTTTTCCTCGGTGATCACGGCCTCTACGACAAACGCTTCATGTATGAGGAATCCATCAGAGATGTATGACCTCGTCAATGATCCTGCGGAGCTGCACAACATCTATCAGGAACCCGCCCGGGCCAACACCGTCGCCAAACTGAAGACCGAACTCTAACGGCTTAAAAAGGAACTCAAGGATGATGATCAGTTCGCCAACGGTCCACCGGCGGCCAAGGATGGTGCCACCCGGCCCAAAGCGAGCAAATGCAACCTTCTTGGGCCAGCGGGCGCGCCGCCCGTTCCACTCATGTTTTCCGCCTGCAGGATGTTAGATTGACAACATGGAGGTAAATGTCGGAGCCTGTGGGACGATGCACCTGTTGCCAGCCACCCGTGTCGCCGCGCCATTTCTAGCGGTGTTGCTCGCGGCCGGTTTGGCCCGCGCGGGCACACCCGCCAAACCCAACATCCTGTGGTTGGTCAGCGAGGACAACGGCCCGTTTCTCGGTTGTTACGGTGATCCGCTGGCGCAGACGCCGACGCTCGACAAGTTGGCGGGCGAGGGCGTGTTGTATGAGCGTTGTTTCACGATGCCGGTGTGCGCGCCGTCGCGCTTCACGCTGATCAGCGGGATGTACCCGACGACCTGTGGACCGGCGCAGCACATGCGGGCAGAAGGAAAGATCCCGTCCTGGCTCAAGGGGTTTCCAGCCTATCTGCGTGCGGCCGGCTACTACACATCCAACAACGCCAAGACCGACTATAACTCGCCGATTGACATCAAGGAGGCATGGAACGCGAGCGGCAAGCGGGCCCACTATCAGAACCGCGCCGCCGGCCAGCCGTTCTTCAGCGTGTTCAACCATGAAATCAGTCACGAGAGTTGTCTGTTCCCGAAAAACGAAGCGCCTGCATTTGATCCGGCCACGATGCGCATCCCGCCGTATCAGCCGGACACTGCCGAAATGCGCGCCGACTGGGCGCGCTACTACACCCGCATCGCGCAGCTCGACAGCCAGCTTGCGGCCAAGCTCGAGGATCTGGCAGACGATGGGCTGGCCGACGACACGATCGTGTTTTATTATGCCGACAACGGCGGCGTGCTGCCGCGCAGCAAGCGTTTCCTCCAGGCAAGCGGCACCCACGTCCCGCTGATCGTCTATTACCCGCCGAAATGGCGTCACCTCGCGCCCGCCGCGCCGGGGTCGCGGATCAAGCAGCCCGTCCACTTTGTCGATTTCGCGCCGACCGTGCTGTCGCTGGCCGGGGTGAAGATTCCAAAATACATGCAGGGCCACGCGTTTGCCGGGGCGGCCAAGGCCGCGCCTAACGAGTTTGTGTTTTGCACCCGCGACCGGATGGACGAGCGTTACGACATGATGCGATCGGTGGCGGGCAGCCGCTGGTTATATATCCACAACTATCGGCCCGACCTGCCGTATGTCCAGCCGCTCAATTACATGTTTCAGGCACGCGGTTATCAAGCGTGGGCAAGTGTCGCCCGCGCCGGCAAGCTCACGCCGGCGACCGCCATGTTCTGGGGGGGAAAGCCGACCGAGGAACTCTACGACATGACCGCCGATCCCGACAGCGTTCACAACCTCGCCGCCGACCCGGCAAACCGCGCAACATTGGATAGGATGCGCGCCGCCTTGAAAAGACGCGTGCTGGCTAACAAGGACAACGGCTTCCTGCCGGAAGGCTCGGTGCTCGAAGGCTACGACGCCTCGCGCGTGACCGGCGCCTATCCGATAGACCGCGTGTTCGCTCTCGCCACCCTCGCCTCGGAACGCAACGCCGCCCACTTGCCCAAGCTGATCAAGGCGCTCGACGATCCGAGCGAGCCGATCCGCTGGTGGGCGGCGCAAGGCTGCACCCTGCTGCGCGACAAGGCCGCCACCGCCGAACCTGCATTGCGCAATTGTCTCAAGGACAAATCCGGTGCCGTGCAGATTGCCGCAGCCGAGGCTCTGGCGAGTCTTGGCAAACCCGAGCTGGCGATGCCCGTGTTGCTGCGCCGGGTCCGGCAAAGCGCCAAGCCGCCCTTTGCCCTGCAGGCAGCCAATGTACTTGACCGCCTTGGCGAAGCCGCGCGCCCGGCGTTGCCTGCATTGAAATCCGCCTTGGCGGATGCCCGCAAGCCACCGGCCAAGGAGGACGCCTACCCGGTACGCATCCTCACCCACATCATTGACGTTCTCGAAGGCCGCGAGCAGCCGCTGGTTTATCCGGCGGTTCCCTAACAGCAGTCGATCCGATTACCGGGAACTCTGCGATGCGCAGCCGGGCGCAACCATAGGGAACCAGTTCCAGCGGGACATCCGGCCCGCTCGCCTCCACCGGACTAGGCGGCGGATCATCCGCGGAATTTTTCTTCAGCGTCCAAGCCGGCAGCATGCGTCCGATGCCGTGCAGGATCGCCGGGGCGTCGTCGGCAAACGGCTGGCACGTATTACTAGCTTTATCGTAAATCGGGTCGCCCTTGTCGGCAAACGGATAGGTTCCCGGCTTGCCGACCACCTCGGTGAACGAACGTTCCGGATGGTCGCGATCGAGTTTCAGTGCATAGTTCCACGGCGCGCTCGGCTCGATACTCCAAGTGAAAGACCCTTGATAGTTATGATTTTGAATGGCGGTGTATTTTTTTGGTAGGCGCAGGGCGCGCGGAGGATGGCGGCGGAGTTGTTGAAGCGGGTCTCGCTGCGCACGATCATGGGCAGTTCCAGGGTCACTTCGTCATTGGGATTCCAGGTGCGTTCAATCCTGGCGATGGTGCCGGCCTGCGGTTTGCTGCTGCCACCATTCCAGCGGAGTGTGGCGCCGGATGCCCAGGAGGGGATTCGTATATATAACGGGAAGGCAACGTTCTTGTCTGTTTGCACGCGGAAGCGAATGGCTCCGTCGAAGGGATACCGAGTGTCTTCGGTGATGGTGACCTCGGTGCCATTGCCCACCTTCGCCATCACGCGCGATGGGGCCAGGATCAGCGCCGCGATCCCGCGATCGTGCGTAGCCATCCAAAGGTGCTCGGTGAGGCGCGGCCATCCGTGGTGCATGTTGGCCATGCAGCACGGGTAGTTTGGCCACAGGCCATAGAGATTTGAGGAGTTGCCATTGTTTCTCCAATTGCGTTTGGCATTCGAGACGAGCACCTGGTTGGTCTGTTGATCGTATTGGTGGGCCCAGCAGTCCGGCGTGATACCCCCGGGAAGACTGTTGAAAGCGAGATTTTCAATTTGGTCGGCCAGCGCAACCCGCCCGGATATCTCCAGGAGTTTTTCCAGCGATGTCATATACTCAATGACGCCGCAGAGTTCCGTCCCATGGCTGGGGTTGCGTCCGTTGAGATGTTCATCCCCGGAAAAACGTCCGCCGAGTTGGCCGTGGTAGCGATCGAGTGACTCAATCGCCTTGAACGAAGCGTCAAGGTCGGCTTTATCGTGCGATTGCATATATGCCAATGCCGGGAACTTGACGGCCCAGGCGAGTGCCACCACATGGGTCAGCTTGCCGTGTTTGTTCCAAATCTGTTGGTGTTGCGCATCGTATGGCAGTTGGTCGTGCCATGGGAACGCGTTGAAGAAGCCCCCCCAGTCATAACTGTTGCGGCGGATTTTTTCCACCGTGCGCAAGAGCGACGTGTCGCCGGTTTTGCTGTAGAGCCAATGCGCCACGATCGCATGATCCATGGCGCGGGCGCCAAACCAGACATCCAATGGCCATGCGGCAATATGTGTGTCGATGTAGGAAAAGTATTTGGTGGCCAGGGGAATCACCCGCGGGTCGCCCGTGACCTCGTGATATCCCATCAGCATCCTGAGCAAGCAGCAAAGATATTCGGGGTTGTTCAATGCCGTTTCCTCGTTTTTGCCGTCGGTTGGCAGTGGGGTCGGCGGCGTGGTAAACCATCCGTCGGGTTGCTGGCTGTTGAGAATCCACTCGATGTAGGTCCGCGCCTTGGTGATGAGTTCCGCATCATCCAGCAGGTAGGCCAGCGGCACCAGGCCCTCGAGGTAGTTGGACATATATCTGTATGGCGGGCCCCACAGCTTGAAACCCTTGCCGCCTTTCCACTCCGCATCAGTCAGCACGAATTCATCAAGATGCCCGGTCAGGCCGTGGCGCTGGGCGACCAGTTGATCGCGCAGCCATCCCTCCGGGCGCACGGCACCCAATGGCAGTTTCACAAATGCCGCCGCAACCAGCGGCGCGCGCATCTCCAGATAATACGGATTGCCTTTGCCAAGCGACGCCTCGATGGCGGGTGCCGCATGCGGGGGGGCGGGGGGGGCATCGGCCGCGCTGTCGGTTGACACGAGCGAGGCGCGCTGCAGATCCGCTTTTGCCAGTTGGCCGCGGGCATTGCCGTGAGTGCCTACCCACAGCAACTTCACCGATGCCGCGTTGGCGGGTGTCTCCACACGGGTGTCGAGAACGAGCGGCTGCAACGGAGAAACCATGAGCGGCAGGTCGCGCGCGGCTAACAGGACGCCCCGGACGTCGGCGAATTCGGCGCGCAGCGTGCCCGGAGCGAAAACCCCGAATCTGCCTGTTAGGCGGGTTTGTGTGCCGTCCTGTTCCGCCCGCAGGGGATGGGCGATGACGCCGGACTCCGAGCAGTCGAGCACCGGGAAATCACCGCCGAGGTGAGTGGCATACCAATCGTAGCGCCAGGTATATTTTTGGCCGGGTTCCAGTTGGGCGAACGGGCTGAGCAACTCGCTCTCGAACACATAGGGGTTCTCGGCGGCGTTGGTGGCCATCACCATGTCTTTGTTATAGGCGCGGATTTGGCCGGTGCCATTCAGCCAGAACTCCACCGACGAGCCATCGGGATAGGGTTTATCCGGCTCAAAGACGTAGCGTTGCACAAACACCGCGCCATTTTCACCGTTGACGGTGGCGGCCCAGCCGGCGGGGCTGTCGAGTCCGATCTTGCCGACCTTGTATTGATACTGGACGCGCATCAGGCCGCGTGCCGCATCGGCCTGGAACGACGGATTTTTCTTGTCGCCGAATATCACGTCGTAACCCATGGGAAACCTGCTCTGCGGATTCATCGGGCACCACGCCTGCATCAGCGGGTTGTGGCCCGAGCGGTCGGCCTTGGCGCCATCGAGTTGGGTGTGCGCCCAGATGCCCCAGCGGCGGGGTTTGTTGTCGGTGTTCTCCATCGTCGCCTCGAAGCTCACGCGCGTGCTGTTAGCGAAGATGCGGACCACGCGCGACAAGCGGATGCCGCTGCGCGGGTCGTTGCGGCTGGTGAGGCGGATGGCGGTTGCGCCGGGCTGGCCGGGCGCTTGTTCCTTGTCGGGGAGTTGTTCTAACTGATAGGGCTGGCCGTCGAGCACGGCGTCGGGCGGGCCGGGCCATTGTTGGTCGTTGTCCCACCCCTGCGGCGCCGGCCAGAGTTTATCGCCGCCGATGTTGAACCAGCCGCCATTTTCTGCCAGGCCGCCGGCCGGGGGCAGCTTGCCGGCCAGTTGCGGGTTCACCCATAGGAACTCGTGGCCGCCGAGCTTGAACTGGATGATGCGCCCGCCGATGTCGGGCAGCACTTGGAGTTCGATGAGCTGGTTGCCGAGGCACAGCGACTTCCATCCCTGATAGGTGGCGGCGGTGGCAAGCGGTTGCGATTCGGGCGCTGCCGGGGCGGCGGAGCATACCGCCGCAGTCGCGAACGCTAGCGCCCATGGGTGATGGGATGA
>JAPLUJ010000098.1 GCA_026397695.1 Verrucomicrobiota bacterium
GACCGGGCGTCGCCCGCAACTCTTGAAGCGATGGCGCAGACTTCTATCCGTTAGTCCCATGCAGCCCGTTACTTTCAACAACACCGTCCTGCGCGACGGCCATCAATCGCTGGCCGCCACCCGCATGACCACCGCGCAAATGCTGCCCGCCGCCCCCATCCTCGATGAGATCGGCTTCAGCGGCCTGGAAACCTGGGGCGGCGCCACCATCGATGCGTGCCTCCGCTACCTGAATGAAAACCCGTTCGACCGGCTGCGCGCGCTCAAGAAGGCCGCGCCCCGCACGCCGCAAATCATGTTGCTGCGCGGCCAGAACATCGTGCAATACACCAGTTTCCCGGATGATGTGGTGGCAGCCTTCGTGCGTGCCAACGCGGCGGCCGGCCAGGATGTGTTCCGCATCTTCGACGCCCTCAATGACACGCGCAACCTGATCACCGCCATCAAGACGGTGCGCGAATGCGGCAAGCACGCGCGCGGCGAAATCTGTTATACCACCAGCCCGGTCCACACCATCGAGGCCTTCGTGCAGATGGGCATAGAACTGGAAAAAATGGGCTGCGACTCGATCGGCATCAAGGACATGTCCGGCATTATCACGCCGCACATCGCCTATATGCTGGTCAAGGAACTCAAGCGCACGTCATCGGTCTGGATCAAAGAACGCGATCCGCAGGAAAAGGATTTTGTCTGGCAGGCCGGCTACGGCGTGTTTTCCGTCAGCGCCTCGAACCTCGAGGCCGTCCGCGGTTACATCGCACGCCAGGAGGAGCATAACCTCGATCGTCCCGTTCGCCAATGGCACCTCCCAACCCGACACCGTGCGCATGCTCGCCCTGTTGGAAGGTAACCCGCGCCGCCCGGACTACGATCCCGCCAAACTCCAACAACTCCGCCGCCACTTCGAGGATGTCTATCAGCAATTGTCGGACTTCACCAGCCCGGCCAACGAACGCGTGGATTCCGACATCCTTGTCTTCCAAGTCCCCGGCGGCATGCTCTCTAACTTCCGCAACCAGCTCGCCGAACAAGGCATGGCCGACAAATTCGACGAGGTGGTGCGCGAAATCCCGGTCGTGCGCGAAGCGCTCGGCTGGATCCCGCTGGTCACGCCCACCTCACAGATCGTCGGCACCCAGGCGATGATGAACGTCAAGTTCGGCCGCTGGAAAATGATCTGTCAGCCCGCCCAGGACATCGCGCTGGGCAAATACGGCAAGGCCCCCGGCCCGATCAACCCGGAGATCCTCGCCCAAGTCGAAAAGCAAGCCGGCCGCCAAGCCATCACCGAGCGCCCGGCCGACCTGCTAGACCCCGGTCTCGAAGGCTACCGCAAGCAATGCGCCGACAAAGGCCTGCCCACTGATGACGAAACCGCAGTGCTCTATGCCATGTTTCCGCAACAGATCGAGGACCTCATCAAGGGCATCCCGGCGGCGGAACCCAAACCTGCCAAGGCCAAACCCGTCGCACCCACGCCTGAACCGGCGGCCTCCCCCACCCCCTCCAACGCCGCCGTCACCAGCCGCCAGCAGATGGTTCTAACGATTAACGGCCAGCGCCATGAGGTCTGCGTCGAGAAGCTGGAGGGCTGAAACCCAAGCCAATATTTTACGCAGCCTTTACAAGCTCCCCGCCAGCTTGTGCCAGCATGCGTGCATGTCAAAACTTTCTCGACCTTGTCACCCTCGATGGCAGTTTGATACTCCGCAACTTCGGCAAGAAACCCAGCGAAGTGATCGTGGATTTGCGGCTGACGGGCAAACCTCTAACAGCATCGGACAACGCACGCATCGTGCTGGACACCACAAATCTGAAACTCGCGGAACGCACCGCCACCGTGAAGTGGGACATCACCGTGAAACCAAGCGAGGCCAGGACCCTGACCTACCGCTACGAGCGATATGTCCCCTCGCGTTGATGGCATTATTCCATCGCCTTCCGGTTCATCTGCCACTGGTCCGCAGGGGCGAGTATGCTCTTCGCGCCCTCGCCATTGAGCCATGCCTTGGCGGCGGCATCGCCCTTGAGTTCGGCATCCCAGAAGGCGGTGGTGAGGGCGAGGATGGCACGGTGGTAACGGGGATCCGCGTGCGGCCGTCCTAACATATCGCGTTCGCTGAAAGCCATGTGGGTCGCTTGATCGAAGACCACCTGCCAGGCCGGGGCCTGTTGGAGATGCGGAAAGACTAACAGCCTGTCGACGGCGCGGGTGTTGCCGAGCGGGCTGTCGTCGCGGGTGCCGGTCATGAGCAGGCAGGGTATTCTGATAGATCCAAAAGCGGCGGCCGGATCGCCGACGGCGGGCGGGCTCGGGCTCATCATGATGGCGGCATCGATGCGGGGATCGCGGAACGACGCCCGATCGCGGGCGAACGCCTGGCCGGACACCGCCTGGGTCGTGTTGGTGCCGAACGAATGCCCGGACATGCCGAGATGCGCGGGATCGAGGCGGTGTCCTAACGGATGGTCCGGGGAGCCGTTCCAATCCGTTAGGGCATCGATCACCACCGGGATGTCTTTGGCTCGGGCAAGGAAATTTTCCAACGATGCCGCCTGTTGCATCGCCGCGCCGCGTTGCAATGCCGGGAGGCCCTTCCACACGCCCTCGTCGCTGCCTGGATGCTGGACGAAAACCACGGCATATCCGCGCTTCGCCCAGTGGTTGCCGAGGTAAGGGTTGTTGTCGCGCGAGCCACCCAGCCCGTGCGAAAACAAGATCACCGGTGCCGGCTTGGGGAATTCCGGCAGATAGACGCGCAGCGGAATCGTCTGCGCGCGCTTCGCGTCCTGCACGTCATAAGTCAGCGAAGCAATCCGCACGTCCGGCACATCTAACGGGTCGTAGGCGTGCGGCGCGGCGGCCACAGAACAGACAGAACCAGCCATGATCATGAGTGCGGAAAACGAAGGATGCATCATGCCAACATCAACACGCCGGAGACCGTAAAGTTGTTGCGGCGGGGGTTGAAAACGTAGAGGGTGTTCAAGCGGCTCATGGGTGATCTTATAGTTTCCCCGTGAGCGCCCGGTCAAGGATGGGGACGTGCTGAAGACAGGACAGGCATTCCTGTCTGCCGTGTAGAGGAAGAACAGGCAGGAATGCCTGTCCCAGATGCGTCCAATTTTCTGCTGGGATCGAATCTCTTGCAAGACACCCCGCAGTTGCATCAGCATCCCGCGCCATGAAAGCCATCCTCTTCTTATGTATCACGCTGTTGTGTGTCCGCGCGGCAACCGCCGGACTCCCGGCCATTCCCACCGCCCATACCACCCGCAATATCGAAGGCTGGAACGTGCGCGTGGACGACCGCTTGTTGCACGGTGACGGCGCCGCGCAGGGCGAACAGGCCCTGAAGCTGCTCACGGCACGGCTCGTCGCGATCACCATCGTAGTGCCGGAAAAGGCGCTCGCCAAACTGCGCGCGGTGACCATTGAGCTTGACCTCGACTACGCCGGCTTGATTCCCATGCAGTATCACCCCGACGCCGTCTGGCTGAAGGAACACGGGTATAGCGAGGCGCTCGCGAAATGCGTGCACATTCCGCAAGTGGCGGACTTCCTCTCGCCCTTTGAAAACCACCGGATGCCATGGGTCGTGTTGCATGAGCTGGCCCACGCCTATCACGACCAGGTGCTGGCATATAACAACTCACGCGTCCATGCCGCATGGGAAAAATTCCGCGCTGGCGGCAAGTACAAGTCGGTGCTCACCAGCCCCGGCCCGATGCGCGAACACTATGCCCTGACCAACGACCAGGAATTCTTCGCCGAAATGACCGAGTGTTATTTCGGTTCGAATGATTTCTATCCCTTCGTCACCGGCGAACTCAAACAAGTGGAACCGGAGATTTTCACCCTGCTGGCGGACATCTGGGGGCCGCTGCCGGAGCGCACCAACGCAAAGCCCACCCCCAAAGCCGCAAACCTAACACCCTCCCGTCAATAACCGTTAGAGAGGCGTGAGACCAACGCCTGCCCGGCTCGTTCGAGGGCTTCGGGCAGCGCGTTGTTACGGGCTGTCTGGAGGTTGGATGAAACGAAAAGCTCGCTAGAGCCGGAAGAAGTGCCCGAGGCGAGGACTTTGGTCCGATCCCGCGCATCGCGCAGGGTCCATGTGAGGGTCACCGTATTGGCGAGTTCCTCCGGATGCAGGGTATCACGGCGGCTGCTGCGGATGGTGTTATATCTGATGCTGGAAAGCTTGCCTTCGAGCACCGCATCCGCCTGATCCACCCGGGCGATGCGATAGGTGCCGTCCTGCACGAAGGCATTGGCCACGGCGGAGGTGGCAAGGGCCTCGGCCCGCGGGTGCAGGGTGGCGTTGGCAAACATCGGCACGGCAATGCATTTCACCCGCGCCATCGCCACAGGTTTGACGCCACCCCGCTGATAGCCGGCGCACGCTACCAGACACCACACCGCAACGAGGCAGGCTGATTTTTTCACCGGGA
>JAPLUJ010000283.1 GCA_026397695.1 Verrucomicrobiota bacterium
TTGATCATCCTGATCACCCTGCCGTTATGGATCATCGCGGCCATAGGGATAAGCCTGCAAAGTCCGGGAGCACCGGTTTTTTTCTCCCAGATGCGGGCCGGGCGCTATGGCCAGCCGTTCAGGATGTGGAAATTTCGCACGATGGTTGCCGATGCCGAACAACTGCTTGATAAGATCAAGGAGCAGCATGGCAACCAGATGGCTGGACCCGTTTTCAAATTGGATAGAGACCCCAGGGTTTTCCCCTTCGGGGCATGGCTGAGAAAACTGAGCATCGATGAACTCCCCCAGCTTTTCAATGTGGTGAAAGGAGAGATGAGCCTCGTCGGTCCGCGACCCTTGCCGCTGTACGAAGTCGCGGCGTTCGGTGATCTGTCCCACCGGCGGCGCCTGAGTGTGAAACCCGGCATCACCTGTGAATGGCAGGTCAGCGGCCGCAATAAAATCACGAGTTTCGAGGAATGGGTGGATATGGATCTCCGCTATATCGACAACTGGTCGCTATGGCTCGACTTCACCATTCTTCTGCGGACGATCCCAGCCGTGTTGTTTGGCAAGGGCGCGAAATAACCAAAGCTGCAATGTGGCATGCGGCTAGCTGCAAAGGCTGCGTGCTTCATCATCATCTTTGATGCAACTTTCAGCTATCAGCTTGTAACATATCCCTACACCAATGCCCGCCATTTCCTCCATCTTTCTTGTTGTCGCCTTGGTACTTGCGGTGGTGGTGGGTCCGCAAACCCGACCGTGGACATGGGGACCGGCGATGGCCGCGCTGGGGTTTGCCGTTTTGGCGGCGGTGCCGTCGTTTTGGAAACGGGGCAAAGTGCCGGCGGACTTCGGCTGGATCGTCTTGGGAACACTCACCGCCGCTTGGTTTGCCTGGCGGGCATGGGTTTCCCCGGTGGTCCAACTGGGACAAGCCGACCTCCTGCTCGTCGGCGGAGCGGTGGGCACTTTTGTCAGCATCCGTGCCATCGCCGGCAATGCTCTGGCGGAACGCATCCTGGTTTGGGGCGTCGCCCTTTTGTTATTGGCAAATGTGTTAGTCATCGGCCAACAAATCCCGGATCCGGGATATTCTCCTGTTTTCAGGACGCGTGGAGGCGCTTGGCCATCTGGCTTTTTTACCGCCTACAACGAGGCCGCCAACTATCTGATTGCCTCGTCGATGTTGGTCGGGGCGGCGGCGTTGTTCGGACGCCACGCGCTGCCGACCCGCATGCTGTGGCTGCTCATTGCCATTGCGGGACTGGCCGGCGTTTGGTTCACGCGCTCGCGTGGCGGCATCCTCGGTGCGGCGGTGGCGTGCGGGGTGTTTGCCGTGCTTGCCCTGATGATAGGGAAACGGCGCAACGCACGATGGTTCGCACCGGCCTTGATTGCTATTCCGGTGATTGGCATGGCGATCGGGGCGTTTCTGATCATGGGTTGGCAGGATGCCCAGGTAAAGCGGATGGCTGGAAGCGGGATCGAGAGATTGCTGGACAATGATTGCCGCCTCTACTTCCTCGGCATCGCCATGTCGTGCATCAATCTCCATCCGCTGGCGGGCGGCGGCAGCCGGAGTTTCAGTTGGGAATGTTTCCGATTCTTGGACGGAAAAACCAACGGCCATATCATCACCCTCAAGCCGGAGGTAGTTCACAACGAACTGGTCCAATCCGCCACCGATTACGGCCTTGCGGGGGCCGGGCTGCTGGTGGGGTTGCTCGGAGCGCTGGCCTTGGCAGCCGTCTTGCGGGTTCTATTTGAAGAAACGCCACAGAACCGCGATGCGAGGGATGCGTGGCGGATCGGGGCTCTGGCAGGCCTCGCCGGCATGCTGGTCCAATCGTGTTTTAGTGCGGTTTTCCACATGCTGCCCGGCATACTTCTGCTAGGAATTTGCCTGGGTCAGATGTCCCGGTCCGCAGAACGATCCGCCAACTTGCAAACCCTCGTTACCCGCAGTCTCCTGGTGATCACCGCACTCTCCTGCGTCGTCCTGCTGATTCCCGCCGGATGGCAGGGCATCCAGGTGACCCGCATCCTGTGGCCCACGCATTTCAGCAAACAAAAAACCGCCTCAGCCGAGTCACGGATCGATGCCCTCAGCGATGCGCTCCTACTCTGGCCGCAATCCACTTTCTATCAGGAACGCGCGGCCATTTTCCAAACGATCGCCGGCACCCAGAAGGGTCCCGCTTTCCGGGAACCCGCCCAACGGGCGATCGACGACTATCAGGAAGCCTCCCGCCTCCACCCGTTCGATCCCGCGCTCGCGGTCAACCGGGCAAATCTACTCAGCCTCATGCCGAGCGATTCCGCAGCGGAGGAATGCTATGCCAAGGCGATCGAATTGCAAGGTGGGATGGAGCCCGCCTTCCGCAGCCATTTTTCCTGTGCCAGCCACTATTTGCGCAAGGGCTTGCGGCAATTCCGTCCCGAAGATCCGGGACCCGCCCACGCGGCGCTCGAACGCTCTGCGGAACAGATCGAGATGTCAGTTAGAAAAATGCACTGGGTTCTCGGAGACATGACCGCGCCGAGGGTTGCCATTCACGAAAGTCTGGGAAGAGTCCGCGAAGCCGTGGGCGAGCGCGATGGGGCATTGCAGTCCTACAACTTCGCGGCCCTGCTCCCTGACGGCTCCCACGTCCATTACCGGGCGGCGGTTGTGATTGGGAAAACGGCTGTCGACGAGTGGTCGCAGCGCCGTCCTGCCGCAGCTCTCACCCATTTCATGGAGGCCCGGAAACGGCTCGGGCAGGCGGGCAATGCGCTGCCCGTGGATGTCACTCCCGGCCAGCGTGCCGAATACCTCGCCTACCTCGACCGGATGATCGCATTTCTGATAGGAGCGAAAACCGAGCCCGCCAAGTAAAGGCACAAAGCTGAAACATCGGGATGCGGAATTCCGCGCCGCGTCGGCAACCCAACTGATGTTAGAGCGCGGAAGGACGCTTCTTCTCTTGCGTCTTGTGTCTCCAAGTCTTGCGTCTTGTCAGTGCTTGATCTGGTCCCAATCGATCTGATCTTCCGCGAATCCGGTCAGGAATTGGCGGAGTTTCTCATCCACTTCCGTCTCGGTGACTACCTTTTCGATCCACGGGATTTTGCCATACCACATGGAGGCTGAAACATAGGCCCAGCGCTGATCCATGCCACGCACGAGGCGGTCTTTCATGTCAATCAGCGTGCGCTCAAGGTGGTCGTTCGTGACCCGGTCATGGCCCACGAAAAAGTAATACGTCACGCAATTGAATTGCATCGACTTGCTGCCCCCCTCGCCGACCGTCTGGATAGTTTGCACCGAGCGCAGGCGTTTGGCATCCAACTCGCGGCCGTTTGCCAGCTTGAGTCTGACATTGCCGGACGCGGTGATGTTGTGCCCTTGGGTAGGCATGCAGCGTTCCGGGCGATGGATCGAGTTGTTCAAATCATACCCCGAAAGCACGATGGAAAGATCCACGCGGTCAGGAACCAGATACCCTTCGAGGTTCACCTCGCCCGGCCGCGGCCGCAGACAGATGGCCTTCGCAAACTCCGTGTCAGAAGACAACACACTCAGTTCATCCTTGCTTGCGGAGAGCGTTTTGAACGACCACCCGCCGGTGGAACCGGGCAGTTCCATTTTCACCGCCGAGCCGGCGACATCACCGGCTGTGGGCAGGAAATAGACCGCCCCCAGCGCCCCACCTAACACAACCGGCAGCCACCATGCGTTGCATTTCATGATTCCGGGAGTTGGGATTTAACTTCGCTGGCGTCATCCGGCCCGGTGACCATCACCCGCTGGAGTTGCCGTCGGTTCGCTTTCTTCCATGGCAGTCCGCCTTCCAGCAGCGCATGGATGACTAACAGCAAGGTCAGGGAAAACGGATAGAAAAGCAGCAGGCCGGACCAATCGTGCCAGGTATTGCGCGCCCACTTCGCGTCACCGTATTCGGCGATCACGAAAATTGAAATCACGCGCAGCGAGTTGCCGAGGATGGCCAGGGGAAACGCCGATAGAAACAGCACCACACGTTTCCACAGCGCCATCTCCGCGAGGCAGGCCCACGCGCCTGAAATCATCAGCAAGGCCATCAACGAGTGGATGCCGCTGCAACCTTTGGCGATTTCCAGGGGTTCCCACCCGCTGTGCACGGAGGAGATCATGTTGCCCTGAACGAGCGTCTGCACCCCGCACAGTGCGGCGCCTTGGTGCGCCAACGACGTCGCCAACAACTGCAAGTGTATGGTGGCCTGCTGGAAACCCGGCAACGGAATGGCCAACCAGAAGAAAAACAACGGGAACAGAAGGATCTTGGCCACCCGCCATCCCCAGAAATACCACGCCGAACCCCATAACAAAAAAGGCAGGGCCCCGATCGCAACCCGCGGCTGAAGCGTGCGGTAAGCGGCGGCATACAACAACGCGCCCCCTAACACCACAACCAAGCCCCACGCGCTGCCCGTCCCTGCGGCGGCCTTGAGGCTCTTGAAGCGATGCACCACCAAGCCCGCAATGATCAGGGGAAACAACGGCCCGTGTTCGAAATCGTTTTCCCCGTTCCAAGCGCTCCACAGCCAAGCCAAGGCGGATTGCCCGCGGTTCGCTCCGAAGCAGGCGGCAAATCCATAGAACCATAACAAGATCAGCACCGCCATCATCAGCGGGTATACAGCGGACCGGTGTATGCTTGCTCCGCAGTAATTTTGCGGTTCGTCGATAGTGGACGCGGCTGGATGGTTTGGCATCGACGGCAGGGGATTGGAGGATTGACAAGCAAAGTATTGCCGATTGGCCCGCCACTGTCAACAATCGTCGCGCCATCTCACCGCTCCCATGAAACTCATCAGTGGATCCGCCCACCGTACCCTCGCCGAACGCATTGCCGATAGCCTCGGACAACCGCTCGCCGACGTCCAAGTCACGGCCTTCCCCGATGGCGAGACCTCGGTAAAAATCAATGAAAATGTCCGCGGGCAGGATGTTTTCATTATCCAGCCGAGTTGCCCGCCGACCAACCACAACATCATGGAGTTGCTGATCATGGTGGACGCCGCCCGCCGTGCCAGCGCCGAGCGCATCACGGCGGTGATGCCATTTTTCGGTTATGCCCGCCAGGACCGGAAAGACCAACCACGCGTCCCCATAACTGCCAAACTGGTCGCCAACCTGCTCACCTCCGCCGGCGTCAACCGGGTCCTCACCATGGATCTCCACGCCCCGCAAATCCAAGGGTTTTTCGATATTCCCGTGGACCACCTCTATGCCAAATCCGTGCTCATCGGCTACCTGCGCCAGCGCCACCCGGACACCTCGAACCTCACCGTCGTCTCGCCCGACGTCGGCGGTGTCAAAATGGCCCGCGCCTACGCCGAAGCTCTCGGCACCGAACTCGCCATCGTCGCCAAACACCGCGTGAACCCCACCCATGTGGAAGCCATGAACGTTATCGGTGAGATCAGCGGGCGGGATATCCTGCTCGTCGATGACATGACCGAAACGGCCGGCACACTCATGGCCGCTGCGGCCATTCTCCATAAACACGGAGCCGAACGCGATTCTCGGGGAGCTTGCCCACCAGCGGATCCGCGACTCCGTCATCGAGGAGGTTATCACCACCGATTCCGTCCCGCAGGCGGCCGGACCGAAAGTCAAGGTGGTCGGTATTGCCCCGTTGTTGGGTGAGGCCATCCGCCGGATCCACGACGGCCAATCGATCACCTCGCTGTTCACCGTGTGAAGACCCGGGATGGTGAATTTCAGGGGTTGTGCGCCTGCGAAGCCCGCCACCGGCTCTCGGGAACCCGGCGCATGGGCGACAACACGGCGCTCACGCCCGACGGATAATTTCCGCCGCAGTGAACAATTTTTTGACAAGTGCCCGTCGGGTCGTTACACAACGCGGCCCGCACCGGATATCCGGAATTTTCCAACGCCCGATTTCAACTCCAACATCCTCTCCGCCATGGCCAAGAAAACATCCCTCAAAGCAGCAACACGCGTCGATACCGGAACCGGTCGTCTCAACCAAATGCGCCGCGACGGCTGGCTGCCTTCCGTGATCTACGGACGCGGCACCGAAAATAAAAACCTCAAGGTCAATGCCAAGTCCTTCGCCGAACTGCTCGCCAAGAGCAGTTCGGATAATATCGTCGTCAATCTGGAAATCGATGGCGAAGGCACGCGTTTGGCGTTCCTTCAAGCCATCCAACACAATCCTCTTTCCGGTATCGCCATGCATGTGGACTTCCTCGCCATCGACGAGAATACCGAAATCACCGCGCACATCCCGGCCCACCTCAACGGTGAAGCTCCCGGCGTCAAGAGCGGCGGCGTGGTCGAGCAATATGTCCACGCCATCGAAATCATCTGCCTTCCCGACGATCTTCCCGATACCCTCGAGATCGATATCAGTGGCCTTGAACTCGGTGATTCACTCCATGTCGGTGATATCGTCTATCCGAAAGGCGTCCGCCCGACCCACGCTGCAGACGTCGTGATCGTTCATATCGGCCATGCAGGATCCGGGGCCGAAACGGAAGAGGCGGAGGCAACCGCCGCCGCTGCCGCCGCCGCCGAGGCCACGGCAAGCACCGCAAGCGCTGCCACCCCGGCTGCTGCCGCCCCGGCCACCAAGCCTTGATCCCGGAGGTGTCCTTGTTTTTCACACGCCCGGGCCGTGCCATGCACCCCGGGCGTATTTGTGATCGTGGATTGAGGCTCGTGGATGAAGAAGCTTGCTCTTGATCTTCGATCTGTTATCCACAATCTCCAATCCATCATCTTCCACATGACCTTCTCCCTCATCGTCGGCCTGGGCAATCCGGGGCGGCAATATGCGGAAACCCGGCACAACATCGGGTTCATGATGCTCGACCGTCTGGCCGCTGTTTCCGGCGCGTGTTTTCAGTCCGTGCCAAAGTGGCAATGCCATCTCGCCAAGTTGCCGGATGGTGGCACCTTGCTGCTCAAGCCCCAGACCTTCATGAACCTGAGCGGCCGCGCCATCCAGCAGGTGCTCGCGTTTCATAAATGGCCGCCGGAACGCATGCTGGTCATATACGATGACGCCGCCCTACCGTTAGAAACCCTGCGGTTCCGCGAAAAAGGCACCGCCGCCGGTCACAATGGCGTCAAATCCATCATCGAACATCTGGGCACCGACGTTTTTGCCCGCCTCAAAATCGGCATCGGTGGCAGCCAATCCGACAGCATGACCGGCCACGTGCTGGGAAAATTTTCACCCCTCGAGCGCCTGCTCGTCGAAAACACGCTTGCCACCGCCCTCGATGCCGTGCAACTTGCGCGTTCCCAAGGGATCGCCGCTGCGGCGAACCGCTATCACATCCGCATCCATCCACCCCAACCGCACCCCGATGAGTCGCAAATACCAGGGCCTGATCGTCCTTAACACCAAATCCCTCGAAGGCAGCGTTGACGACCTCGTCGCCGCCATTTCCCAAGAACTCGAAGCCGAAGGCGCCAAAGTTGAAAAAACCAACTCCCTTGGCCGCCGTCAATTCGCCTACAATTCCCGCCATCTGGAGGCCGGCCACTACGTCAAGTACACCTTCCAAGGCGCTCCCGACACGATCACCAAAATCCAGGATCGTCTGCGCTTGAACGGATATGTACACCTGCAACATTACCAACGCATCGCCTGATTGAAAAATTGTTCGCAGGAACAGTTTTTTGACTTGTGATTGCCGACCCCTCATTCACACTCCCCACCACTATGGCCAATCTCAACAAAGTCATGCTTATCGGGAATCTCACCCGCGATCCCGAATTACGCTACACTCCCAGCGGCAAAGCCGTGACGGACATCTCCCTGGCGATCAACCGCGTCTGGAACAACGAACAGGGACAGAAACAAGAAGATACCATCTTCGTCGATGTCACCCTGTGGGGCCGCCAAGCGGAACTCGCCCAACAATATCTCTCCAAGGGCCGTTGCGCCTACATCGAAGGCCGCCTGCAAATGGATACCTGGGACGACAAGGAAACCGGTAAAAAACGCAGCAAACTCAAAGTCGTCGGCGACCAGTTGCAGTTCATGCCCGATGGCAAGGGCGGCTCCGGTGGAGGCTCCGCGCCGGCCCAAGGCGGCCCGCAAGCCTCGCCGCAACGCTCGGCCCCGCCGCACGGCGCCTCCGCCGCTCCGCCTAACGAGTTCCAAGAGGAGGACGACATTCCCTTCTGATATCACCCCATCGATCTTCCCCAGCGGGGCCGCTCACGTGGCCCCGCTTTTTTTGCGTCCATCTGCCAGCCGCTGCTCCGCTCCCCGTTCTAACAATCATGCGTCACGCCGGTTATCCGATGGGGGCATGGCAAGCTGCAGATCGGCATGGAGCGGGTGGCCTGGCCCCATGCGCTCGCGCCACGCCCACAGGAAACCTAACAGGGCGAGGCAGATGACACCCCAATCGCCGATGAGGGCGTAAAGCGAGAACCCGGGATGGAGCGGGATGGCGAGTTCCGTGAGCAACGAGCCGCGGGTGAAGTGGCTGCCTTGGGCATCTATCAGAACCTGCGCTTTGCCGGTGTCAGGATGGGCGGTGGAACCGGTGGAGTCGATGGCGGCACTGACGCCGGTGTTGGCGCAGCGGATCATCGGGCGACGCAGTTCGATGGCGCGGAAGCGGGCGTTGGCGAAGTGTTGGTCGGCGGCGGGTGATTGTTTGAACCAGCCATCGTTGGTGACATTGACGATCACCTGCGGGCCGGGGCGCACGAACTTGCGGGTGAGGCGCGGTATGGTGTCCTCGAAGCACACGGTGGGGATCGCACCGATGACCGTGCCGCGGGCGGTAGGGACTAACAGCGGCTCGTCCGAAACGCCGGGAGTGAACGATCCGCCGTATTCCACGCCGGCCTGTTGCGCGTAGATTTTTTTCAACAGCGGAATGGTGTCCACAAACGGAATGGTCTCGCCAAAGATCACCAAGTGACGTTTCCGATAGGTCTGCAACATGTCATCCGGGGACATCACGGCGAGCGAATTCCAGATGCGCCCCTGGTCTTTCATCACCAGTTCGCCGCCGTCGCCGACAGGCTCGGCCTCCAGCTCGTTGATACCGTAAATCAGCGCAAACCGCCCGGCCGTGCGGACTTGCGCGATGGTTTCCAGATTCTCCCGCCACGTCCCCCAATCGCCGCTGGCAGTGCGCAGGATTTTTCCCGTTAGGGCCGACTCGGGCCACAGCACCCAGTCCGGCCAACTCATGACAACTTCGCCCTCGTCGGTTTTCCCCATGGCCTCCTTCAAGCGGGCGAAGTCCATGCCGGCGAGGCCATTGAGTGCTTTGAGGGTCTCCTCTTCATAGGCCAAATGGACGTCGAGGGCATCCCACAGCACGCGCGCCGCGTCCTGCGGGATGTTGATTCTCGGTGGTGATCCGCACGAGGCCATAACAGACGAGCAGCCCCATGACCGCCGCCACGATCCCGATGTCCAACCCCGTCCGGCGCTGGCCGCAACGTGCCCCTTCTATCAGCCGCCGCCCCGCCTGCACCATCACCGCCTGGAAAAACACCGGCACCATTGCAAGCCCGGTCACCCCTAACAAATCAGCGGCCTGGGCCATGACCGGGGTTGCGTGGAGTGCCACGCCCAGCCCGTTCCAGCCGAAGCCGGTGAACAACCAACTGCGCAGCCATTCGAGGCCAGCCCACAGCGCCGCATGGCAGAAGGCCACGCGCAGACTGCGGCGCATGACGGCAAACCGATCTGCCGCCGGATCAGGTGCTGGTGCCCACGGATTCCCGACGCTTGCCGCGAAGGCCCCGAACACGCCCCAGAAAAGCCCCAGATAGATCGGCAGTACTAACAGGCCGAGCGGCGACACCACTGCGAGCCATCGGAACTGGATCCAGCAACTCAGCGTTCCCGCCAGCCATCCCAAGCCAAATCCCTTCCAGCCCGCGCGTTTGCCATTGACCGACCACAGCGCGGCTAACAGCGGCACCAGCGCCACCCATACCAGCGCCGACATCCGGAATGGCGGAAACAAAACAGCCACCAGTAGGCCGCTTGCCATGATCGCGGCGATTTTCATCCATGCCGGGCGTTGCCTCATGCCCCGAGCATTCACAGGGATGGCCGCCGGGTCCACTGCGAAACAACGGAATCAGTTGGGTGCATTGACCTTCTGCTTGCCACCCACCGCGAAGCGGTATTTCGCGATCGCCTCGACCACTCCCTTGGCCAATGCGTCCTGATACTTCGGGTTTTCGAGTAAACGCGCTTCATAGGGATGGGTCATGAACCCGCCCTCTAGCAGAATGGCGGGGTGCCGCACGCCGGAGAGCACACTGAAGCGCGCGTGCTTGATGCCGCGGTCGAACGTGTTGTTTTGCAGGCGGCGGAGGATGGATCCGTGGACGGCGGTGGCGAGCGCGATGTTCGCCGAGTCGTGTTCGTTGCCAGCACGCACCTGATTGTCCGCCGCAATGGCATCACGGCCGTAGTGGGATACCCCGGGCGGGGACAGCGTGAACGTTTCAATGCCGCGCGCATCGCGCCCACCCGAATTGAAATGGAGGCACACGAATATCGCGTTTTCCCGGATGGCGTTGGCGAAATCGACACGTTCCTCGAGTGACAGGAAGCGGTTGCTGTCGCGGGTCATGACGACCTTGAACCCTTGCGCCACTAACAACGATTTGACCCGGTTGGCGAGGTTGAGGTTGTAGGTGGCCTCCGTGTTCAAAGCATTTGTGGCACCCGGGTCCTTGCCGCCATGGCCAGGATCGAGGATCACCATGCGGAAATCCCCCGCGTTCTTGATGAAATTCGGCCGCAGCACCGGATCTATCAGCTTCGCCAAATCCATCCGCGACACATAGACCTTGTCACCCACCGCGGCGACCGCATACGTGAAGACGAATTTGACCCCGTTCATCAAACATTCCTTGTCGCCCAGCTTGAGCTTCATCTCCACCTTCGCGTTTTCCAGCACGATGGAATTCCCGCTGCGTGTGAGCTTGGTGAAATTGTAGAACTGCTTCATGCTATCGACCGAGACATAATCGTGCCCATCGATTTTCGCGATCTCCCAGCCCGAGATCGTCGCGGCGGAAATCACCGGACCCGCCACCACATGCCCTAACAAAACCACCGCAATCACGCGGCACGCCAACGCAATCGGCAGGGAGACAAGCAGGGAGCGGTGCGGCATCGGAAGTGATGCACTCTTAACCTTGGAAAAACCTGCTGACAACCGGATTTGTCGGGGGGATCGAATCCCGCATGCGCATGGATGCAAGTAGTCTTTTTCTATTTGTCTGACAAACTATTACAATCCGCCGCGCCGCAGGTGCAACCCCGCCTGCTGGTGCTGGACCCGCCGTTCGCGCTGGTCATGAAGCGCAAGGGTGCCCCGAAGCCGTATTTCGTGGCTTGGTTTGCAAACGCGGACCTGCTAGGCGGCGAGTGATGCATTGGGCCGCGGCCTGATCCCAAAGGGATCCAAGAACTTTACCCGGGGCTGAGGAGCACTAGCGACGCCAACCCAAAGACCGCACGCCTGTCTTCCCTCACAGGCTGGAAGCCTGTTTTCCAGTCGCTTCAGCAAATTCCCGGCAACCCGGGCGACCAGTCGCGACTTTTTCCGCAAATAGTTGTCCACATTCCGGCCCGGCACCGTGTTATAAGGTGTAAAGCATGACGGACACCGATGAATTCTTGCTGCAAGCCTTCGCCAACTCCCGCGATGAAAAGGCGTTCCGTGCCTTGGCTAACCGTTACCTCGGCCTGGTCTTTCATACGGCCATGCGCCGCACCAACCACCGCCAACTCTCCGAGGAAATCAGCCAGAACATCCTGTGCGCCCTGGCGAAAAAGGCTTCGTACCTCGCGAAAAATCCCGACCGGCTCCCGGCATGGTTGCACCGGGCCACACTCTTCGAATCGTCCAATGCCATGTCTGCGGAATCCTCCCAACAGCGGCGCAAGCTCCTCCAGATCCCCGCTGAATCCCTGCCAGACGACTCACCGTGGATCGACGCGCTGCCCTATCTGGACGCGGCAATCGACAAGCTGCCCGATACTGACCGCCGTGTGGTGTTGCTGCACTTCTTCGAAAACCGCTCGTTCCCCGGCATCGCCCGCTCGCTCGGCAAATCCACCGTCGCCGTGCAAAAACAATCCCAACGCGCGCTCGAAAAACTCGCCCGTCTGCTCCGCGCCAAAGGCGTGACTCTAACCGCCACCACAGTCGCTACCGGCCTCTCCGCCGAGTTCGCCAAGGCCGCCCCTCTAACACTCGTTCAATCCTCCACCGCCGCCGTGCTAACAGGCACCGCCACCTATTCCACCACCGCCCTCACCCTCATGTTCGCCGTCAAATCCAAGGCCCTCATCCCGCTCGTCGTCCTGCTCTGCGCCCTGCCGCTGGCGCTCCAACAGGTCGCAATTTCGCGGGCGCAAACCCGCATCGCGCAACTCCAGGCCGGACCACCCGCCACGCGGACCGCCAATTCCACAACCACGAAGGTCACGGCCAAAACCCATTCCAGCAACCTCAACGCATGGAAGAATCTCGCAGAACGGGCTGCCCTCATGGGAGTAAAAGACAAACGCATTGAACTGGAACTGCGCGAACGTCTCGGGGCAATGAGTACCCGGAAGATCTGTGAAAAAATAGACCAGATCGCCACATGGGATCTGCCCAACAGTGATGGCCGCGTTGGCTTGCTGGTCGCTTTGCTGAATGCGGCGATCAATAAGGATCCGGCAATGACACTCAGGTGCTTCGAGGACCAACTCGCGAACAGTGAGGATAACATGGAAATGTGCCTCGTAGCGGCCTTCAGGAAATGGATGAAAAGTGATTCCTCCGAAGCCACCGCTTGGCTCGATGCAATGATCTCTAGCGGCAAGCTCGAATGCACGAGCATAGGCAATCGTAATGGCGGGCAGTGCCACAATCAGATGATGGCGAATTTGCAGGGTGTGGTGATTGCAGACCTGCTGAAATCGGCTCCGACGCTGGCCATTCAACGGTTCAAGTCCCTGATGCCGGATCAACGGATGGCCCTCATCTGCTATCAGCTCCGCAACCTTGAACCCGGTACCGAGGCGGCGTTTGTGAACCTGGTCCGGCAGGGAGTAACGGAAGATCAATACAGCCATTTTCTAACTATGCAGAACAGCCGCTATGCAGAAATGGCATGGAAGATGGTCCAGAGGGGCGGATTTGCGCAGGTCGGCAACTTTCTCGATACCATCGAAGCGGCGCCCGTGGAGCGCCAGAGCTTCGCGGGATTTGCCGCAGGTCTCGGACTCTCGCGATTGATCGGGGGCGAAAATGCCAAAGTCACCCGTGCTGCCGTTGATGAAATGCGTGAGTGGCTGGCCGTTCAGGCCCCACAGGACGTGGATCGGATTTCCGGCATCGCGCTGGCACGGAATGCAGGGGGAAATTTCAAGGTCGCCGCAGCCATCGTCGATGCGATCTATCAGGAATCCGGCAATGAGGCCGTGTTGGTTGCCTTTCTGGAAAACGTCAAATCGTCACGTTCTGTGCGCGAACAGGCAGCGATGGCGACCAAAATCACGGACGAAAACACCCGCAGGAAAATTCTGTTGAAGTTGAATCCATATCTCCCAACCCCCTCTCCCTCTGGTGAAGGCACCGACATCCCAAGCCA
>JAPLUJ010000165.1 GCA_026397695.1 Verrucomicrobiota bacterium
AACAGCGCCTTGGGGCTGCCGCCCCAAACCCCGCCAAGCTGAGCCAGCTTGACCGCCTTTGGATTTCGCCCCTAAATCCCCTCCGGGGACTTCTCCCCTCCCGTCCCCCAGGGGAGGCGGGGGGAATCTCCTTCGCCTGGCACGAACTCCAACCCTCTATCTGATTCAACCCCCACCCATGCAAAAAAACTTGAAGTAAACTTCAATTTCCTATTGACTGCCTTCTCATGGAAGGCGTGGCGCACCAACCGGCATAAACGTCTCAATTTCTCCTCACCATCCCTTCAACAGCGCCGGTGGGCGCACATCTAACGTTCGACAGATACTAAGCACATGAGAATTCACCTAGTATTCGCTACCCTCCTGTTGGCGGCGTCGGCGGCCGCAGTCCCTGCCAAAGCTCAGAATTCCTATGTGGAGATACAGATTTTGGATCCCGATTCGAAATTGATCTCTAGTTCGACTGATCAAGACACGATTAAATTTGTGGGCAGTGATACATATTACTTGTCACTGACATGTTATATACAGCTTGTCAGACCGATTCCTAAAGAGGGGCAGGCTAGCGACCCGCCTAAGCTGGTAAGAAACTCACGGTGGTATTTCGACATCAAATCCGGTCACTTCGCTCTTGAGCAACCACCCAAGCTTTCGATCTATAAGTTCACGAAGGCAGATTTTGCAACCCTGAAGAAGAAGCTCAAACTCAACGTCGAACAAGCGGGCGCTGGCCAACCGGCTACGAAGCCCGCAGACAAGGTTCCAGCGAAAATTCAACCATCAACCCCTACGCCGAAGGATTTCCCTCGGTAGCCGGTGGTAGAGTCTTGACGTTAACAGAAGACGATGACATTGCCGCGTCCAATTCCCCCAGGATCAGTTGTGAAGCTCTTACGACTATGGCCTTACCTGCGTTGGCGGATCACGCGAATGCTGGTGGGGGCCGCTCTCTTCGTCCTGGGTGTGTCGTTCGTTCCCTATTGGTGGTGTTCGCGGCAGGCCGATGCCTGTTATCAGGGCGACGCCATTCTGCAACAGAAGCTCGCCCGCGGCGTGGAAACCTGGGTGGAAAAAGGGCTGGCGCGGCGGGACTTCCATACCGGGTCAGCGCAATTTGACGGCGAGTGGTTGTTCGGTTCCTATCTGATGGCGGGATTCGGATTTGCGCAATCCGCCCGGGCGCATCCCAGCCTACGCGAACGCCATGTCCGCCTGCTGGAAGTGTGCGTCACGCGCCTGCTCACGCCCGAGGTGCGCGCGTTCGACGGCGAGATGTGGCGCAGCGATCCCATCGACTCGCTGGATTCCCCCGCCCATCATGCCGCCTTTCTCGGCTACTTTAATCTCCTCCTCGGACTCCATCGTCAGCTCGACCCGCAGTCCCGCTTCGCCGACCTCCATGACCGCATCACCGCCGCCTTGGTCCGCCGTTTGAAGGCGAGCCCCATCGGGTTGCTTGAGTCCTATCCCAACGAGACCTACCCCGTGGATAACTGCGCGGTAATCGCGTCCATTGCCGTCCACTCGCGCGTCACCGACACCGATCGGAAGGAATTCCTGGGGCACTGCTATCGCATCCTCCGGGAGAAGTGTATCGACCCTAAGAGCGGCTTGCTCATCCAGGCCGTCTACTCGCGCGACGGAACCCCCGTCGACGATCCGCGCGGATCGGGCACGACTCTCGGGCTGTATTTCCTGTCCTTTGCCGACATGGATCTGTCCGCGGATCTCTATCGTGCCGTTCGCCGCGAACTGTTCGACACTGTGTTCGGGTTTGGCGGCGTGAAGGAATACCCCGCCGGCTTGAGAAGGACCGTTGGCGACATCGACTCCGGCCCGGTTGTTTTCGGATATGGTTTTTCGCCCACCGGGTTTCTCATCAGCGGCGCCCGGATTCACGGCGACCGGAACGCCTTCAAGCGGCTCTTTGCCACCGCCTACGCCTGTGGTGCCCCGTATGAGCGCAAGGGGAAACTCAACTTTGTCACCGGGGCGTCGCTGGGCGATGCCATTCTTTTCGCCATGCTAACCGCAGGAGGGAGCCGCCCATGAAACACCTCGCCCGCTGGCAATGGACTTTGATCATCAGTGTCCTTGAGATCGCGGCCCTGTTGCTGGCGCACCACGTCCTGATGGTGAAAATGGCCTCCCGCGATATCATCTCCCACATTTTCGCCGCCGGTCCCCATGTCCCCGCGCCGGTCATGGCCACCGTCATTGCCTTTTTGGTGGTCCGGTTGCTCACCGTCCTGGCCCTGCCCGGGATGATTTTCAGCCGCATCGGGCTGGTATTGATGGACCGGTTTTGGACAAAGGGGGCTGACGCCTAAAAAAGTCGTTAGGCTGGATGGCACAATCTATCCATCCCTTATTCCCCGCCCACCGGTCCGGCCATCGGCTCTTGCAACGGACTTCACCGGGAAAGCAATTTCACAGCAGAAGAGGATGAAGCGGACGACGGGAACCCCAAATATGAATTCCCGCTTCCATTCCGCCGCCGCTTATCCTAAACGTTGTGCCAGAAAATGAAGATTCCATACGCGATCATTTCTAGTCTGTTGCTGGCGGATTGCACCAGTCTTCCCCAACCTCTTCGTGACGACGACAACGGAATGAAGCTGGCTGGCCTCACGAATAAGGCAAACGACGACCCCTTGACTAACGAGGGTGTTCATCAGGTGCTTTTCGCGACATATTCAAGATCACGCGACCCGTTGATGGGTGGCGAGGATCTTGAGATGATTCACGAGAACCTAATCAGGTTGCGGCAGCGTCTTGGTGACAAGAGCTTTTCTGACGCGCTCCGCCTCGAAGACCCAGCAGTGATCTCAGCAGTTGGATGGCACCTTGGAGCCGATTCTCAGTCGGTCGATTTCCCATTGAGTTCGCGCACTATTGCCGAAGCTCCGAAGAAGACCTTCGAACTCGAAGCCGCGTATGCAAAACAATAGGCACAACAAGTCGTGTCTCCTAACGGGCCATAAGCTTTTCAATTCCCCTAGAACCTCTCCTCAGCCGCGCCCGTAGGAGCACTCAAACGACAAAAAATAATTGCCGTGATCTGCCGCATCAAACAAATATTTGGATTCAGACCCTCACGTTGGACACGTTGCTCATTTTGCCACAAATACCACAGTGAAGTAGCCAAGCTCATCAGTGGGGACAACTGTTTTATCTGCAGCGATTGTGTGATGGTCTGCTTCAACGTGTTGATCCGCGAACTTGGGAGTGAGTTCAAGCCCTTGAATGAACGGATCGAGGCGAGGCGTCGGGGTGCTATCGAAGGCGAACTCCGATGGTTGAAGGAGCAACACATGAATGGGCTGATTACCGAGGCGGCCTATCACGAGCGCCAGGGGGCTATCATGCGTGGGAAAGAATCAGTCGAACAAATCGCGGATGGCAAGACGCCAGAAGC
>JAPLUJ010000289.1 GCA_026397695.1 Verrucomicrobiota bacterium
ACGGCGCGGCGAGGCCGCCACGCCCTACCATTTCAGGGAATCCGGCTTGCTCGACACTACGGCGTTTCCGAGGTCGAACGCTGAGTTCTGATCATACCGTTTTCCCGGCACTCGCCGGCGCCGAGGACTTTCCGCAGGTCAAGGGATTCATCCACACCGTCGTTTGGTGTGGAAATTTCGTCATCGGCACTCGCGGCGGTGACTTGTGGGCCTACGTGCCAGACATGGGAAAACAATCGACGCACAACGTGCCGCCCTGTTCCGCGCCAGCCTGAAAGTCGGCGCCGTGGCGCCGCTCAATGCACAAGAGTCGGACTAAACCCGGGATATCCATCGCTTGGAACGTTGGTGGCTTCCCTAATCTTCGGCGCGTTCCCCGGCGGGGCACATTTTCACGAGTTTCGGATCGAAGCGGCCGAGCACTTCTACCAGATCGCTCTGCGCGGCCATGACGGTGTGGATGTCCTTGTAAACCCCCGGCACCTCGTCGAGGCCGGCGGAGATGAGGTCCACGCCGCGTTCGGCTAGCAGTTTTTTCGTCCCGCTCCAGGTGAAGGATTGCAGCGCCTTGCTGCGGCTCATGACGCGGCCCGCGCCGTGGGACGCGCTGTTCAACGCTGCGGGATGCCCTTTGCCGCGCACTACGAAGCCGGGTGATGCCATCGAGCCCGGGATGATCCCTAACACACCGACACCGGCGGGCGTCGCGCCCTTGCGGTGCACGATCAACTCGCGCTCCTCGCCGTTGACGACATGGCGTTCCTTCCATGCAAAGTTGTGATGGTTTTCGATGTCGAGGATCACGCGCACGCCGACCTTTTTCGCGATGTGTTGGTGGATGAGTTCATGGTTGGCGGAGGCATAACGTCCCATCAGGTTCATGGCGGCCCAGTATTCCTGGCCGTCCTCTTCATCGAGGTTGAGCCATGCGAGATGTTTGAGCTCCTTCGGCAGATGTTCATGGCGGGCCATCGCGCGTTTGCTGTAGGTGTCGCAAACCTGCGCACCGGTGCCACGGGATCCCGAGTGGCTGAGAAGCGCGAGGTATTCTCCGTTAGGCAGACCGAGTTCATCGCTCGTCACGGTGAACGCGCCGAATTCGACGAAGTGATTGCCGCTGCCGCTGGTTCCGAGTTGCGACCAAGCCTTGTCATGCAGCCGCTTGGTGATCGGCGATACATTCCAGTCCTCGTCCATCACGTCGTGGGCGCGGCGCTGGCGCTTGAAGTTGGCGCCGATTCCGAAGCGGGTTTCGCTTTCAATGATATTGGCGAGGCGGTCACGTTGACCTGCCAGAGTGTTCGCCCTGCACTCATACACCGAGAGTTTCATGCGGCACGCGATATCGACGCCGACGGCATAGGGGATCACCGCGTTTTCAGTGGCGAGCACGCCGCCGATCGGCAGGCCATAACCGGGGTGCGCATCGGGCATCAGGGCACCCGCCACCGCCACCGGCAGCGCGCAGGCGTGGGTCATTTGCCGCACGGCATCGGCTTCGAGACCTTCGCCCCATTGACGCCACGGCGCGGGTTCGGCACGCGGCGTGAAGGCCGGGCGATAGATCGCGCGGGCAAGCGGTGCGCGCAGTTCGTCGGCGAAAAACGCGGACGGGTTCGCGACGATTCGGGTAATCTCATCTGCCAGTCGCGAAGCATCGTTGCCCCCGGCGATATATTCGCGGATAAAAACGTGCGCTATCTTGATCGGCTCGCCTACAGGCATGCCGAGGCGAATCAGGTCATGGGTGTTCATAACAGTTTATGTTAGGCTTATGGTTTATAATTGCGGTTTGTGGTTTGCAATGAAATTGGTGAACCCGGAGGGATGTGCGCCCTCCTCGTCCGGTTAAAAGCCGGATGCTTCGCTGTCAAAGCTTCGGGTTCTGGTGAAATTGGGGTGACCAACGGGATTTGCACCCGCACAGCGGCCTTCACAGGGCCGGATGCTGCTATTACATCATGGTCACCATTGGAAAATGGTGCTCCCGCGAGGACTTGCACCTCGAACCTCCGCCTTCGCAGGGCGGTGTGCAGGACTCTTACACTTCGGGAGCGATGTTAAAATGGTGGCTGCGTCCGGAATCGCGCCGGACTCTCCTCGGTTTCAGCGAGGTGCTAATCTGTCTCAGCTACACAGCCATGGTTCCTCTGCGCGGGATCGCGCCGCGGTCTTCCGCTTATCGGGCGGATGCTCTGCTATTGAGCTACGGAGGAATGGAAACTTGGTAGCGGAGGCCGGATTCGAACCGGCGATACGCGGCGTATGAGACCGCTGCCTTGCCACTTGGCTACTCCGCAATGGTGAAAACTGGCACGGAGTCCCGGTGCTGCCCCGGACCCGCAAGGTTTTGGAGACCTCGCTGCGCAAGCTGACGCCCGCCGTGTGG
>JAPLUJ010000603.1 GCA_026397695.1 Verrucomicrobiota bacterium
GTCCCGGGCGGGCGCGTCCTAACAACACTGGCGGTGGGGCAGGCAGGCTGGTGTGGGAGTTGCCACGGAGGGGCGGAACCGGAGCGAAGACAGCTAGCCATAGGCTACCCGCAGGGCGAGCACAGCGAGGCACTGCCCGCGCCACGGTGGCCAGGGGCATCCTTAACTAACAATCAAGCATCACGGGGCTGGAGTGCCGTTGGCACTCAGGTGGCGGACGAGGAAATCCGCGCGCCGGTATTTGCCGTAGGGTGATTCCGCGGCACCGTGGTTGGAGTTCATGATGGGCAGGTAGTCGAAATTCTTGCCGGCTTTCTGCAGGGCGGCGACGACCTGCGCGGTCGATGCCGGGTCCACATTGTGGTCGATTTCGCCCACCACCAACATCAGTTTGCCGGTGAGTTTTTCGGCATGGGTGGCATTGGAATTGCGGGCATAGCTTTCATCGACGGGCCAGCCCATCCACGCTTCGTTCCACCAGATCTTGTCCATCCGGTTGTCGTGGCAACCGCAATCCGCGACCCCCACCTGGTAAAAATCCCCGTGATGCAGCAGACCGGCAAGGGTGCTCTGGCCGCCGGCGCTGCCGCCATATATGCCGATGCGCGTTAGATCCATCCACGGCCGCGTGGCCGCCGCCGCCTTGATCCACGCAATCCGGTCGGGAAACCCGGAATCCGCCAGGTTTTTCCAACAGACGTCATGGAATGCCTTGCTCCGCCAGTTGGTGCCCATGCCATCGATGCTTACCACGATGAAGCCGAGTTCGGCCATGGCATTTTTGTTAGACCAGGCGAAGTATTTCTTGGGCACGAAGTGGTCCTGCGGACCGGCATAGATATCTTCGACGACCGGATACTTGCGGTTGGGATCGAAGCGGGTCGGGCGGATGATGATGCCGTAGATGTCCGTCTTGCCGTCGCGACCCTTGGCCACGAACCGCTCCGGCCTGCTCCAGCCGGTTTTCTGCAATGCCGAGTCATCGTCCCGTTCGAGTTCGGCGACGAGTTGGCCGTTGTCCGCGCGCCGGAGTTCGACGACGGGCGGTTGATCGACGCGTGACCAGGTAGCGATGATCCATTGGCGGTCCGGCGAGAATTCGATTTTGTGGGTACCATCACTGGTGGTGAGGCGGGTGAATCCGCTGCCGTCGAAGTTCACGCGGGCGAAATGCTCATGATAGGGGTCCTGGTCCGGCATGCCGCAGACTTCGAGCAGAAGCTGGCGTTTCTGGTCATCAATTTCCACAACCTTGCGGACATTCCAATCCCCCTTGGTGATCGGGTTCTTGATTTTTCCCGCGGCTTCATCTATCAGATAGAGGTGGTTATAGCCGTCGCGTTCGGAGGCCCACACCAATTCACGGGTGGCGGCGATGCGGTGCAGATAGAATTTATCCGAGTAATTGATGAACGTCTTGTTGCTATCCTCCACAATAGTGCGGACCGCTCCCGAATCCGCGCGGATGCCCAGGATCCGCATCACCTGATGTCCGCGTTGATTGTAGACAAAAGTAAACTCCGAGGAATCCTCCACCCAGAAGTGCGATTGTATCGACCACGGATTGTCGAACAGCGCGGTGTCGGTGGTGAGCTTGCGCCGGCTTGCAATATCAAACAAATACGGTTTCGTCTGGCGGATCGGGTCACCGGGTTTCGCATAATTCAGCGTCAGGAGCTTCGGCTGGAGCTGGTCGGGCGGCGATGACTGGACAATGTGGATCTGCCGGGTCTCGGGGTCCCGGGTTCGCCAGATGATGAGTTTTTTCGAATCGGGCGACCACTGCAGCGGCCCGGTGTAGGGTTCTTCTTTGGTCCCGTCGGTGGCTAACGGAATAGGCTCGCCACCGGCAATGGGTTCGAGCGCGGGATTCAGGTCACGGATCACAGCCCGCCACTGGCCGTCGGGTGAGGGGGATTGTTCGTCGGGCTTTTTGGCTTGCGGTTGGTCTGCGGATTCCTGCTTGCTGGTGTTGGGTGCGGATGACGGGGTGTCAGTCGCGACCCTGCTCGCCAGCGGTGTGTCCGGGGCAGCGGGGTCATTTTCGAGGGTGAGGGATGGCGGGCCGCTGTTGCTGCGGGAGGCAAGCACCGCTTCTGCGGGCGACAAAAGACGGGCCGACTGCGGCGGCGCGTCATCGGGCACGACGGTCGTGTTAGATGCCTCATAGCGCCAGGTTTTCCCCAACGCCTTGAAGCGGACGATGCCGGGATTCGCGGTGATTTCGACTTGTTCGAGCGGCAGTGAATCGGCACGGACATCCTGCGTGGCGGCCTTGGCCAGTGCTTTCGCCAGCGCCTCATGATCGAACGCCGGGGACTTGGCACCGGATTTCAGATCGACTTGAACAAAGCGGTGTTCGTTGGGTGGTCGTTTCACCCGATAGACGAGCTGCGAAGCTCCAGCCACCCAGTACGGCTGGATGTCGTTGTGCAAAACATGTGATGCCGCGTCGCGTCCAAAGCTCGCGGCCCGTTCCATTTCGGCGCGGACATCCTGCGCGGGCACCACGGCAACCGGCAGACCGGTGAGATACAAAATCAGGGCGGGGAATTTCATAGGTGTCGGAAGTATGTGATCGGATGTGGGCCATATCCTGGCCCCGGAAACATACCCAGCCACCCCGTACCACCAAGTTTTTTTTGAGGTGTCAACGAAAGATCCAAATGTCCGGCAGGATGTGGCTTGCAGACGTTAGAAACTGCGGCTGATGCTGAAACCGGTTTGGAAGGAATCCCAGGAATTTACCGTGCCGCCCGCACTGCTGTTCGAGTACACACCGCTCTGGTCGTAGTAACGGACAAACACACTGGCGGTACCTGTATTCGCGAAAATGGGCATGCTGAGCGAACTGTCCAAACTCAAGGTGTTGCTGTCCGGCCTGCCCCCTGTAAGCCCTTTTGCCACAACCGCACTGCTGGTTAGATATGACACGCCGAGGTTCAAGGCAAACTGGCTGATCTGGCGGTGGTAGCCAAGACGCAATGCATTGCTTTCATAGAAAGCCCCCGGGCTCGAGGGATCGGCCTGCACATCCCGGTCATACGATAGATTCATCCCCCACAAGGGCGAGGCCTGATAGTTCAGCGTAATCGCTGCCGAAACCGTCGGATCCGCAGATTGCCCGTTGTCATATTCGGGAAAATCCATGGCCACCATGGAGGCCAGCGTCACTCTGCTGCCCAGTTGGTAATTCAGCGTGAGAGAGGGCCCGATTGACGTCCGGCCCGGTAGGGAAACACCGCCAGTGACGGGATCGCCGCTGTTGGAGGTGTAATGGATGCCAGGGCCGAACTCGGTCAGCACGGAATATTTCCACAACGCCGACACCCCGAGATCGAAATTGTTCGTGTCGCCATAATTGCCCCCGCTCCAAGTGGTGGAATTCTGGTCAGCATTTCCCGTCAGCCAGATGTCATTGGTGAGCCGATACCGGGCCGTCAGACCCGCATGGATGCTGGTGCTCTCAACGGTGGCGGATGATGCTGGGGATGAATTTTCGTTACTTCCTTGATCCCAGTCGATGCCGGCGCGGAGCGAAGCACTGAATTGGGGCCCCTGGTAATTCACCACCATGCTGGTACCCATGTTGACACGATTGAAATCCCCCTGATTGAAATTCTGATTGAAGTCATCGCTCGGGTTTCCACCAAAGGTCGTGTTATAGTTGTAATTGCGTGGGCTTCCCCGGTCCGAGTTGTAGCCGGCGGTAGCCGTAGCCGTGACCCTGCTCCCCTCGTAATTGGCGATCAAGCCGCCGCCCTGGCTGTAGCCACTGAAGTCCGACAGATTGCAATACTGGTCGTAACGACCGCGGTAATTGCCACCAAACGTGAACGGGTAACCCTTCGATAAATAACTCAGATCCGCTCCGAGACTGAAAAAATAATCGTCCTGCTGCTGCGAGCCGGAAGAAGCCTGACCACCTGCGACATTCGTGTCGTAGGTGCCGGTCAACGTGGCAGACATGCTGAAACCGCTTGGGTGGTCGTCCTTAAACACACTCCCTAGCGGCAAACCTGACATATTGGCGAAAAGTTCGCCCGTTTGGCTTGTAGCACTCGGATCGGCCGAAGCACTCGGCTGGTGGGACGCACCGGGCAGCACGGAGAAAGGATTGGTGGCTTCGGAAAACCCGGGAAATCCATCGGGCATGGCGGGCTCTATCGACTTGCCAGGGATATCCGGATCGCCGGGCATGCTGGGCGGGCTGGGAATGTTCGGGTAACTGGGCACGTCCTGCACACGGGGTAATCCGCCATATCGAGCGGGTACTATTCCGCTATCGGTCTGGGCCGACAAGCACGACTGCCCGACGGTCACCCATAGACAGCCAAGGCCGACAGGCACCATGCCTGGAAGGCGACGGATAATGGAATGAAGAGCTTGCATGACTACGGTGAACGGCTCAATGCGGACAAAGTAACAGAAGAAGTCCCATTATCCAAGCATTAAATAACGATTTTATTCAGGCCCCTAAAACAAGCCTCAAACCCCGGTTAGCGACGGTTCAAAACCGGAAGTGAGGTTTGATGCTGAAGCGGATTTAGGACCGGTAGTCTGCTTTGCGGAAGTCGCTGGTTACGACAAGGAAACCAATAGTGATGCCGTGAGCGAGCGGGTGGACGCCGTTGCAACAGCCGGGGTTGGTTTCATATGAGGGTCATTCCGACGTGGTCATTTTTTTGTAACGCTCACCTTGACGCGCTGCTCGTCGTGTTTGAGCTTGAGCAAGAGCAGGCCTTCGGCATTCGTTTTCCAGCCCTCCTGGGCGGTGTCGAGATTGTCGGTCCAGGCAACAACACTACCGGCTTTCCGGACCTCGGTGATGGGTCCAAGGCCGGCGATCGTCGCATAACTGGTTTCGCCGGCGGAGTATTCCAGTTCAAGTGAAACGCTGTGGCCCCGACCGGCCAGAGCGGCGGATTTGAGGATGGCGGCGGTGTTGACATGGATGCGTTTGCCGTCTGCCTGCAATACTCTGGTATTGACCTCGACACCCAGCCCGCGCATCAGAAAGATGCCCTTCATATACAGTTCCGGTTCCCACGCCGCGCCTCCGTACTTATTAGCCCGAAATCCGAAGTTAGAAAAGGCATCGTTTGGCGTCAGGCATTGTGGTAGAAGGGTTGTGTTGACTAACCACACACCACACCCCTTCACCAAACGATGCAAACATCCTGTAACCCGGTCTTTCCCAGCCGGCAAGTCCAACTCACCACCACCACCAAGCCAGTCACCCCGTTCGGCGGCTTGGTCAGTCTCATCGCCTTCTTCGAGCGGATCGGCCTGGCCGGGCAGATCAGTGGGCTGATGCCCTTTGTCTACACCAGCCCCAACGCGATTCCTCCGGCTCAAACCCTCATGGCTTTCATGGTGTCGGTGGTGGCCGGAGCCCGCCGCCTCGCCCACACCGACTGGCTGCGCGCCGACAAGGCTCTGCACGCGCTGCTGGGCATTGCCCGTTTTCCAGGCACCGACACGGTGCGCAATCTATTCGCCCGCTTCCGGCAATGCCACATCGAGGAGTTCTGGCGTCCGCTGTGGAAATGGCTGCTCGCCCTGTCATGGCCCGTTCCGGCGCAGGGCTTCAGTCTGGATCTGGACAGCACGGTGTTCCAGCGCAGCGGCCAACAGGAAGGAGCCAAGCGCGGCTACAACCCGACACGGCCCGGACGCCACAGCCACCATCCGTTGCTGGCTTTCCTCGCCGAGGCTCCGCTGGTTCTCCATGCCTGGCTGCGCAGCGGCAACACCGGCACCGCGCGCGGCGTGACGGCCTTTCTAACCGAAGCGCTCGCGTTGATGCCCGCCGGGTGGAGCTTGCGCACCGTGCGGGCCGATTCGGGCTTTTTCGAGAACGCGCTGCTGAGCTTCCTGGAAGTGCGCGGCATTCCCTACATTGTCGTGGCCCGCCTGACCCAGACGGTCAAGCGCAAGGCTGCCGGACTGGCGTCTTGGACGCCCATCGACGAAAACTATGCCTGGGCGCGCTTCACGCTCAAACTCCAAGGCTGGACCGAACCCCGTGAGTTCTTCGCCATTCGCGAGCGAGTCAGGGAAAACAAGAACGCCGTGGGTCGGCGGCTCATCGAAGTGGAGGGATACACGTTCCGCGTCTTCGTGACCAATCGCCAGGGTGACGGGGCCGAACTCTGGCGCGACTACAACCAGCGCGCCTGCATCGAGCAGCACATCGAAGAGCTCAAGAACGATCTGCAAGCCGACGGCTTTTGCATGCAGGACTTCTATGCCACCGAGAGCGCATTCCTGGCCGTATGCTTCACCTACAACCTGCTCAGCCTCTATCAGCACGCGAGTGCTCCCGAGCAGCGCAAGACTGGCTTCCGGCGTCCGGCCACGCTCCGGGCGGCGGTGTTCATCGGTGGCGCGATCCTGGGTAATAGAAGTCGCACACCCGTGCTCTATATCGCTGAAAGTTGGGGTGGACTCGATAAGCACAAACCCTTGCTGGACAATGTTTTGAGCTGGCCCGAGGCAACTTCTCCGACGTTGCCTCCAGATGATCTAGGACCCGACTCTTCCGAATCCTCACAGCCGCCCATCCGCCACGCAGCCTAGCCCAAAATTAGCTAACTTCGGATTTCGGGATTAGTTTCAAGATACAGAGCATCGGCATACAATCCTGGTATTTTGTCCTTTTGCACCGACATTTGCTCAATGCCGCTGTCCATTATCCCCCCACCGATGGCGCCCCACGGGAAACTCTGGTCGTATTCCGCCAGCTTGAGGAGCCAGTATCCGTAGGGAAGACCGCACCACTGAACCGGTGCCCCGAACCAGGCATTTCCCGCAGGTCTTCCATTCCAATAGGCGCTGATGCCGAAGACCGCGATAGTGGAGAACTTCATTATCGGGCGGTCCGGAGCTTCCCAAGAATACACAAATGGCAAACCGGATTTCGCCCAGTATTTGGCCTTCTCCAGATACTGCTTCTCACCGGTAACCTGATAGCCTTCCAGATAGCACCAGATACTCATGCCACGGCAACAGATGGCTGCGGACGGCACAGGCGGGGGGAAACTTCGTATCAAAGGGTATGGAACGAGAGTCAAGATTTACCGTCATGAACCGAGACCACAGCGGCCGTATAGCCGTCCTGGTTGCGCTCAAAAACCATGCGCAGATTCTGGTTCTCGAGGATGACGTTCTGGTTCGCGTCAATCCTTGCCGCAGCTGCTTGCGGGCGGGACAAAGATGTTGGTTCCGCCTGGGCGGCCACAGCCAGGGCGACGATGACCGGAACTCCAACTGCCAGACCCGGCAATCGAGCAAGGAACGAGTTGATAGACACGGGCAAGGCACGCAGTGGTTTTTTGGTGTGGATGCTCATGATGACGATTGTTTGGGTCGATGCGCTGTCCAACCTATGCCTCTGACGTCGCATGGCAAGATTTCATCCTCCTTGGCAGGGCTATCAGGGAGTGCGGGAAAACCGTTGGCATTGAGGCACTTCACCAAAACAACAAGCGCATTCCGGCCAGCGTGGAAAAAACCACGATCATCCATTCGAACGCAGCCTGTGGCACGTGCCGGATCAACCATTTCCCGCCGAAGATCCCGAGCACCACCCCCGGCAACAGGCGGGCATTCTCCCACAGACTCTCCTGGGTGATCAGCGCCAGGCGCGTGTTGAGCGGCACCTTGATCAGGTTGATCAGCAGGAAAAACCTCGCGCCAATCCCGATGAGTTCCATTTTTGGCACCTTGCGTGCCGTTAGATAGAGCTGGATCACCGGCCCCGCCGCGTTGGCCAGCATCGTCGCGAAACCACCCAGCACTCCCGCCCCCAGACCGAATCCCTGCGATTCCACCCAGCGGTCGAACACCTCCGGATGCCAGCGCCGGGACACCTGCAAGGCCACCATCAACAAGACACAAGCACCGATGACCCGCCGTGCCGCGGCATCCGGAATCCAGCCCAGCATCCACCAGCCGATTGCCAACCCCGCCAAGGTTGGTCCTAACAAGCGCCCCACCGGCCGCCACGACCCGTGTTGCAGAAACGCCGGATAGGCCATCAAGTCCGCCGCGATCAACAACGGCAGGGCCAGGCCCACCGACGCCTTCGCCCCATACAAATCGGCCAACAGAAACACCGACACCATCGAGATGCCGCTGAACCCCGACTTGGACAAGCCGATGCAAAACGCCGCTAACAGTGCCATCAGGTAAAACGCCGACATCCCGCCGCAATCCATCCGTGGATCCCCCCCGGCTAGCAAGAACAAAGCCGCTTTTCACTTTCCATGGAAACCCGGATAAATAACAATGAAACCGGAAGTGCTTGACGGCTCCACCTTGAAGCCCGGGCTGCCTTGGCATTGTCGGATTTGGTGCTTGGAATTCAAGGCTTTTTCTTTTATCCTCCCTGCGGTTCGGCCACCGGTTCTTGCAACGGCCTTCACCCTAAAAGCAATTTCACAGCACTCCAAAATGAAGCAGATCCATCTTGCCGGCCTTGCCATGCTCTGTTGCTCCTGCGGCAGTTTCGTCGCCGATTGTCACGGACAGACGGAGATTCCCTCGTGGGCCAAAGTATCCAATGAACAGATCGCCGCGGCGAAAAATCTGGGCATTCCCGTCGCCTTTGCCAATTCTATCGGCATGAAGTTCGTGCTGGTCCCGGCGGGCTCGTTCATGATGGGCAGTCCCCCCGAGGAGGAGGGCAGATACAAGGGCGAGGAACCCTATCACAAGGTAACTTTCGCCAAGCCGTTTTACATTTCGATCTGCCAAACA
>JAPLUJ010000198.1 GCA_026397695.1 Verrucomicrobiota bacterium
GAAGGCTCGGAAACCGATCCCGTGCCCTACATCGTCCATCCCGACAACTACGCGATCCGCTCGATGTACAAGGAGGACGCCGTGATGCAACTCGAACTCTCCGACCGCCCGTTCGTGCTGTATAAGAGTGCCCGCCGCGGTTGCCTGTCGATCATCTACCGCCGCAAGGACGGCGAATACTCGGCCATCGATATCAAGGATGAGGTTCTCTGATCCGTTGCGAAAAATCCCGCAACTCGCCGCTTTACAAGGTGGGTTTCGGCACCCATAGTCCCGCGCCCATGAATTTAGCTGCGATTGACTGGCTCTCCATTAGCATCAACCTCCTGTTGGTGGTCTTTGTAATTGTCTGCCTCCTGATGATCTTGCTCATCCTGATGCAACGCCCGAAACAGGAAGGTCTGGGTGCCGCATTCGGTGCCGGCGTGACGGATCAGGTCTTCGGTGCCCGCACGACCAACGTCCTGCAGCGCGGCACGGTGTACCTCGGTTCGCTGTTTTTCCTCTTGAGCCTTACGTTGGCGGTGCTGATCGGGCACAAGAATAAAAAAATCAGCATGCTCGCTGAGAAAACCCCTGTCGCAAAAGTGGAATCAACCATCCCCGTAGAACCACAGCAAGAACCCGAAACGCCGAAGTCACTCATCGAAGAATTGCCTAAGGATCCAACCCCCGCCAAGGAAGCCACCCCGGCTCCTCCGACTCCTGCGGACACCCCTGCCAAGGAAGCCACCCCGGCACCTCCCGCAGCCCCGGCACCTCCTGCGGGCACTTCGTTAGAAAAATCCGGTGAACCTTGACGCTACCCAAGGGTGACGGATGCCGCCCATGAGGATCACGACGTGCCGGTCTGGGCACGCGATGATGCATTCCCTATCGCCCCGCAGGGTTGGGGATGGGTCGATTTCAAAGGGAAAATACATCCGTGTGAATCGTCCGAGTCCCTGATCGACGCCATCCGCCACGACCATGACGCAGGCGTGAACTTGGTTTGGATGCCCGGGCGTGATCACATGATCCTGCCCGAAGAACTGCCAGGTGCTGCGGACGCGGTGCTCGCCACGCGCCAACGCAACGCGGCCGCAAATCTGCTGGATTCGTTGGGCAACCTGCGTTGGTTCGGCGGCTTGCTCGCGGGCCTCGCCGTTTACATGCTCTATCAGGGCTGGTGCTTCGCACCGCGCGGCGCCGCCACCGCAGAACGTCTGGGCTTCGCCTTGCACGCGATGCTCGCTTCAATGTCGATCGGTATCACCCTGCTGATGTTCCTGGTTTTCGCCTTCATCCCGTGGTATCAGGCACGCCGGCGGCTGCGCGAACTCGCCCGCTGGACCGATGGTGACATCGCCGCCGGGGTGCCCGTGCTGCGCTTCGAAACCTGGCTGCACGATCAAAAATCCCCGATCACGAAAATGTTCCTCGGCCTGATCACCTTGGTGGCATTGACGCAAATGTTAGGCGAGGTGAAAACCGCTGGCTGGGCTGGATGGATGTCGATTTTCCACAATTGGGAAGGTGTATCCGCAGCGGGCTTGGTGAAGGACCGCTACCTGCACGGCGATTGGTGGCGGCTGTTCACCGCACCGTTCCTGCACGGCAATCTGGTGCACTTCCTGATGAACGCGGCGGCCATGCTCTACCTTGGCAAACGCCTTGAGGTCTTCGCCCGCTGGCCACACCTGTCACTCGTGTTTCTGTTCGCGGCTTGCTGCGGCGGCGTGGCGTCAGCCCGCTTCGTGCAGGCTCCCTCGGTGGGTATTTCCGGCGGCCTGATGGGATGGCTCGGATTCCTGCTCGTGTTCGAAGCGCTCCACGGCCGCTTGATCCCCCACAAGGCGAATCGCCGCCTGCTCGCCGGCACCCTGCTCACCGGACTCGTCGGCCTGATAGGCTATCGCTTCATCGACAACGCCGCCCACCTCGGCGGTCTGCTCGCCGGCATGCTCTATGCAGTGATCGTTTTCCCGAAATCCGCCTCTCCCAACCGTCCTAACTCCACCGTCACCGACCACATCGCCGGCGCTGCCGCACTCGGCATCCTGATCCTCTCCGCCTTGTTCGCCATGGTGAAAATAGATAGAAACATCGCGGGCAACCCGCCGGTGAACACCGCCCGCCAGGTCAATTGCCGCTGGTGATCGTCCTGACAGCACAAGGGATTGCGGCGCTGCGCCCGTGGTCGGGGCTGCGACCCGCAATCCTATATGTGACCCTGGCATGGCAAGATGGAACACCAAGGATTACGGATTCAACGGATTTTCTGCTGTGGATATGCTCACACTACTTGCAACTTCGGAGAAGATGCCAATGGATCCACATTGATTTCCCGGCCAATGTGGACATCGCTCGCGGCGATGCCGGTTTCAAGCAGGCGGGCGAAAATATCCGCCACAACAGATCCTGCTGGACCTTGCCGCCGGTCGGAGTATTGTGATTCCTACCATGACAGAAGAACCGATCCCACCAGCGCAACCCGTCATTCCAACACCGAATTTGCCGCAGACGCCGATTCCTTCTTCAGAGGGTGGAAGCGAACCGGTCAAACCGCCCGATCCAGGATTGGCAACACCCGGCGAGGCGGCCGTGAAAGTGCGAATCATCCATGCGGAAAATTCGGCTGACGGCGAACCCCTGACCGGCAGCCTCGCGCCCTTCAACACCCGCATCCTCGCCGTGCTGATAGACGTGGTGGTGATGATCGGCCTGCAAATCTCCGTGTCGTTTATGTTACCGTCGCGTATCGCCTGGCTCGTAGGCTTGGCTTATCTTGTGACGCGTGACTCGCTCGCGTTTCTGGGGGGCCAGAGTATCGGCAAAAAGGTCATGAAACTCAAGGTGGTGACCGCGGATGACAAATCACTCGTCAACAATTGGGAACCGGCGCTCATCCGCAATGGGGTGTTGGCCATTCCGTTGTTTGGCTTTGTCGAATTGGTGGTCCTGCTCATCCGTGAGGACAAGCCCGAGCGCGGCCGCCGGCTGGGTGACGAATGGGCCAAGACCAAGGTGATCACCGTGCCGGACCCGCCAGCCGCCTGATATATACGCCTCTCTAACAAACACTCACTGCGCCACGCCGACCCTCAAGGTGGTCGGCTTGGCAGTGATCTTCAGGGCGGGAATCGTCATGAGTCCGTTGGCATCGGCGGTGCCGTCGCCTTTTGCACTGCCAAAGATCCAATGGAATTTTTGGTTTGGTTTGACGTGCATGTTTTGGATTCTGCGCAGGGACACGTCGACGCGTGCTTCCCCGGGTATTTCAAAAGTGGTTTTCAATTCTGTCGGAGACACCAGATAGAGTGACATTTGCAGATCGCCTTGGGTATCACTGATGTTTTTCCATCTGAAGAACGCGTTGATCTGGCCCGCCGTCATGCTGGCCAGATCATCGGGCCACGGGATTTTCTGATTGCAGGAAGCATTGGTGAAAACCGGGTAGGCCTCGTTCTTTTTGACATTCAACCAGTCGAACGAATTGATCAAATCGTTGATCTTTTCAATTCTCGCATGGTTGTTGGCGTGGCCAAACGGCCCCCAATAAAAATAGAGCGCATATTTCCGCTCATGCATGGCTTGCACAAAACGATCATGGCCAGCGGACCAGCCGTCATTCGGAGCGGAGTAGTCGATTGCCACCGGAGGATCGGGCAGCCGGACATTTTGCGGAACCGTTAGAGGAGGAAAACACATGCGTTGGGAGACATGCTCGATGCCGGCGGGCACATTGGCTTTGATGGCGGCAAACAGCTCACCGTGGCGCAAGCCGATGCCGAGCGTGCCGCTTGCGCCCATGGAGTTGCCGCAAAGATAGACCCGGTTGGTGTCGATCGCGTATTTCGTGATCACCCATTGGATCGAATCCAGCACGCGGTTTTCCACCGGTGTGGGATCCGCGCCGGCATTCCTTTTTGTTAGTTCAGCATCACCCAGATGCATGCCGCCCCACCACCAATCACCCTTGTTGGCGCGGCAGTCGAGATACAGTGCATAGAAATCATCGGGCGCGCGATAGATGTCATGATTGCCGACGTTGCGTGTGCATTTCAAACAGGACACGACATCATGTCCCGCCGAATGCAGCACGACATAAAGCGGGGCGGAGCGGCGTTCGTTTTTGGGATGGACCACGATGAAGGTATCCTGTTGGGGCTCCTTGTATCCCCAATCCTTTTTCACTCCGTGTTGATAGACCTCGAACGGCCTGCCGTGGATCAACAGGTCCGCAGGCTGTTCGCTTTTGAGGACCGGACTGGTGGCGGAATCCCAATCACTGGCTGCGGCAAAAAGCGACATGGACAACGCCAGAAGAAGTGCCGGCACTGGATGTGTGTGGTGTTTCATGGTTGGATGGTTTTCCATTATCTAATAGTTAGCATGGGACTCAATTGGCTAATCGACCAGTTCGCGTTCGATCGCCTCGAGTGTCTTGCCCTTGGTTTCCGGCACGCGCATGAAGATGAAGACGAAGCCGGCGGCGCAGATCGCGGCGTAGAGCCAGAAAGTCATCGCCGGGCCAAGGGCGTGGTTCAACAGGGGAAAGGTGTAGGTGAGAATGAAGCAGGCGATCCACAGCGCCGAGACGGTCACCGCCACCGCCGCGCCGCGAATCCTGTTAGGATATATTTCCGAGATCAGCACCCAGGTCACCGGTGCCAGCGAGAACGAATAACAGGCGATGGTCGCCATCACCGGCACCACCACGATCAGACCCTTCAAATGCAGCATATAACAAAGACCGATGAGGGTGTGGAACAGGGCGATGCCGGCGCAGCCGATCAGCATCAGTGCGCGACGCCCGAAGCGGTCCACGGTCTGAATGGCAATCAAGGTGAACAACAGCATCACCACCCCGGTGATGACTATGTTGAACAGGATCGAGCTCACCCCATAGCCGGCCTCGCGGAATATTTCCTCGGCATAGTTGAAGATGACGTTGATTCCGCTCCACTGTTGGAGCACCGCCAGCACCACGCCAACCCAGAGAATCTTGAGCATTTTTGGAGTAAGCAGATCGGCAAAGCGGACGTGCCCGATTTCGCCGCGGGCCAGCGTGTCCTGGATGTCCTGCACTTCCGTGGCCCCATAAGCGGCACCACCGATGCGGCTCAGGATGTCACGCGCGCGGTCCGCCCGGCCGCTTTTCACCAGCCAGCGCGGGCTTTCCGGAATCAACATCGAACCCACAAAAAATAACAACGAGGGCACGGTGACGGCGGTGAACATCCAACGCCAGCCGTATTGCGCGTTCCATGACTCACGGATGAAGTCGGCCGTGGCATTGTCGGGCACCGGCCGGGCGATCAGCCAGTTGACCACTTGCGCCGCCAGCACGCCGATGACGATGGTAAGTTGGTTGATGGCGACCAGGCGTCCGCGCAAATGGGCGGGTGCCACCTCGGCGATGTACATGGGTGAGAGGCCGGATGCCATCCCGATGGCCACGCCGCCTAACATGCGCCAGGTGACGAACCAATGGAAATTGGATGCCCATCCGGTGAACACCGACGACACGGCGAAGAGCAGCGCCGACAAGATCAGCAGTCGTTTGCGGCCGGCGAGATCACTGAGCGCGCCCACGAACAAGGCACCGGCAAGGCAGCCGAGCAGCGCACAACTGTTAGCCCAGCCGCGCGCCGCTTCATTGTCCAGGCGGAAGAACGGTTCGAAGAACGGTTTGGCCCCGCCGATGACGACCCAGTCGTAACCAAAGAGCAAACCGCCCATTGCCGCCACCAGCGAGATGAGCCAGATGTAGCGGAGGTTGTAGTGGTCGGTGGATCCGGCGAACGTTGTCTGCGGTGGCGGGGGGGAAGTCATGCTCATGTTATGTTAGATAGGTGTTTTCCCGGGAGATTTATCCGATGAAATCCTTGCGCTTAACCAGCAACACCCCGGCACGCGGCACCACTGGTGGATCTATCAGCCAGGATGCCTGCAGCCTGCGCTGCGGACGGCAGGGAAAAATGCGTTAGAATCTTGGCGGCGGCGGCATTGGCGGTGAGGCCGTGGAGTTGGCGGAGGGTTTCGGGTTTGCCGTGTTCGATGAATTCGTCCGGCCAGCCGATGCGTTCGACGGGCGTGTGGATGCCGGAGGAGTGGAGGTGTTCGATAACGCCGGCGCCGAAACCGTTGAGCAACACGTGGTCCTCGAAGGTGCAGAGCACGCGGCATTTGCGCGCGTATGTTTCGAGCACCGCAGTGTCTAACGGCTTGATGAAACGCGGGTTGATGAGCGCCACCGACAGGCCTTTGGCTACCAACAGGGTCTTGGTGTGTTCGGCCATTTCAAACATCGTGCCGAGACCGATCAGGGCGACGTCCGAACCCTCCGCGACGACTTCCGCCTTGCCGATTGCCAGCAGGCGCGGCGTGGCTTTGAGCGGGGTGCCGCGGATGGCACCTCGCGGATAACGGATGGCGGATGGACCGGCGTCGTAGGCGGCCATCGTGTGCAGCATGTCCACGAATTCATCCTCATCCTTGGGTTGCATGTGGATGATGCCCGGGACATGGCGGAGGAAGCCAATGTCGAATAGCCCGTGGTGGGTCGGACCGTCATCGCCGGAAAGCCCGCTGCGGTCCATGCAAATTCTAACTGGCAGGCCTTGCAGCGCCATGTCATGGATGATCATGTCATAAGCGCGCTGCATGAACGTCGAATAGATCGCGAGAAACGGGCGGAAGCCTTCAGTGGCGAGCCCGCAGGCGAAAAGCGCGGCATGCTCCTCCGCAATGCCAACATCGAAATAGCGGTCCGGCACTTCGTTTTTGAAAACATCGAGTTTGGTGCCGCTGGGCATGGCGGCGGTGATGGCCACGATTTTCGGGTCCTGCTTGGCGAGATCGGTGACCACGCGACCAAAGATGTCCGAGCAGGTGGGAGTGGTGGTGACGTCCGTGGAACCGTCGTTGATCTGATAGGTTCCGAGGCCGTGGAATTTACCTGGGTCATCGAGGGCGGGTTGGTAGCCGCGGCCTTTTTCGGTGATGATGTGGAGGACGACGGGTTCGTGCAGGGTCTTGAGGTGTTCGAAGGTGCGAACCAGCAAGCGCAGGTCATGACC
>JAPLUJ010000153.1 GCA_026397695.1 Verrucomicrobiota bacterium
GGTGATTCGATCTTCATCCCCTCCGGCCGCCTGCATGCCATCGGCGCGGGATTCCTGATCCACGAAATCCAACAGAACTCGGACACCACCTACCGTGTCTTCGATTGGAACCGCTCCGGCCTCGACGGCAAACCCCGCGATCTCCACGTCGCCCCATCCCTCGCCAGTATTGATTTCCAGGATTACGAACCCGCCATGGACATGCCCGACGGCGACACCCTCGCCACCTGCGCGTATTTCCAAACTGACAAAAAATCCCTCGCCGCCGGCCAGGCCATCGCCAACCCGGAACCCGGCAAGTTCTCGATTCTATCAGTCGTCGAGGGAATTTTGCAAAGCACCGCAGGCCGCCGTTTCCCCAAGGGCGGTTGCCTCCTCCTGCCCCGTGACGCCCCCCCGCTCACCGCGCTGGAAAACGCCACCGCGCTGCAAGTGACATTGCCCGGATCTGCATGAGTTTCTCTAACGAAAAGGCGCTGGCCACCGCGCCTGATGCCCGCATCAGTTAGATGACGCCTTTGAGCAGCACGCGGTTTTCTAGCATGCGGTCGAAAAAATCGTCGATGTGGTCCTCGTGCCAGGAATGGGACTTGCGTTCGGGACGGAACTCGTTCTGCGTGCCGCTTGGGGCGGCGGTTGGGGTGATTTTCATCAAACCCGCCGGGTTATATCTGTTCCCAAGGGCGGATCACACTGATAGGCCTCGTGTTGCATGGGGCCAGCCCTTCGCGGAGCGCGAAGGCCCGGCCGCAGTGGCAGGCACTTCTCCAAAACAACAAGCGCATGCCGGCCAGCGGTCGGGCGGTCGGGCATTAGGAACTGCTTTTCTCTTTACAAAAATCCTGGTTCGTCCGCTACTCCGTCTGCGTGTCCGCGCCCCAAGCAAATCCCTAAAATAGCAAACAATGAAGTCAACGTCTCTTGTAGTGGTGTTCTGTTCCATTCTTATGCTGGCAAGGACCCCGGCGGTGGCCGCTCCCGCGGATCCTCCCGAAATCATGGTGCTTAAGAATGATCGCATCGTCGTGGAATTCCAGTACGGTGGCATCCTCAGTATCCATGACATCGCGATGGACAGAACCGTCGCATTTCAAGGCGAGTCATGTGTTGTCAATTTGACGGAGGGTGGTATCGCGGGCTCCGGACGGACGGAAAAAGGCCCGGAAAAAGAGGACCATGCTCTTACCTTTACCTATATTAACGGCAATCTGAAATTACGGGTTCGCTATGAACTCAAGCCCGGCTGGCGATTCGTGAGCAAGCAGCTTTTCGTGTCCCGGGTAGACGCTACGGATTTCTTCGTGAAGAAGATCGAAATGTTTTCGGCGGTGATCCCGAACAACGCCGCTTATACCCACAAGATGGATCGGGAGCACAGGGGGACCTGGGCTATTCTTCATCGATTCATCAGCCCGGACGATAAGGATCAGGGGTATGGGGTGTTCTATCTTATACAGAATCCCAAGATGAAATGGACCACTCGTTATAGTTCCCATTTACTCCTATACGAGCCCGAGATGGCGTGGCAGGCCAAGGACGGCGAGTTTGTCTCGGATCGCGCGTGCATTGGCATCCATCCCTTGAACGGAACGCTCTTCCCGTCGCGGCCTGTCGCCGAGAACATCTATCAGCGCGATCCCGGCAAGGCCATCGAGTGGGCTGAGAAAATCGATATTGGCGAGATCCTGGCCCTTCAGGATTGTGCGCGCGCGTTCTTGATGTTCAAGCCGGAAAAAAGCACGCGGATCAACGTTGGCTGGTGTGAGAACGACTACCAGATCGACGTCGGCACGCCGGAAGGCAGAACCGAATACAAAAGGATCATCGACCGCGCTGCCGCGCTAGGCATTCGCCACATCGTCTATGGCCCGGGCAATAGCAGTGTCTCCAGCCTCGCGGAGAACCGGGACGCCTGGCAGTGGGAAAATGTGCTGTGGTTCGGGATGGGCCAAAAGATTGGGCTACGTGTATCCAACACTCGCATTCATGCAGAACCCGCAATGGACCGCGTGGACACAAGGGCATGCCGGTGGATATAGCGGCGCGGACACGGGCGAACGAAGCTTTCAGGATTGGTTCATAAACAAACTGGTGGATTTCCAGAAACGCACCGCTGCGGGAGGCTTCTCGTTCGATCATTGGTACTTGAACGCCGGGACGCATCTCGGCCCTGGAACGAGCGATTACGCCCAGTGGTATGGCATGCGCAGACTCGTGGAGGAACTGCGCAGACAGATTCCGGACATTGTCATGGACGGCCGGCAGTCGACACAGTCGTATGGTCCATGGACGTATCTCTCCGGCATGTACCCGCATCCGTTTGGTTACGATGAACAGCCCGGGAGTTTCAAGGCGACGGCCGATCTGCACACGGACCGTCTTTCCGCCAATCGCACCCGCGCGATGAACTGGATGTATAGCATGCAATGTTACTGTCCGATCGAGGTGGTCCCCGGATTCATTACCCACCAGACGCAACGCTCCGACGCGGAAGGCAAAATGCACAGGACCACCTTTCGGACGCGCGATTGGGACTATCTTGGCTGGCGATACTCGATGATATCCTCGATCGCAACAGCGCCGTTCAATCATGTGGTCAACATGATTCCGGCAAGGGACGAGGGCGAGTTCAAGGCGTTTTCGGAGGAATACCAGGCCGAATTCCGCAAATGGCTCGATTGGTCGGACCGTGAGATGCATATTCTACGCAACGTACGGCCTATCATCGGCCCTCCGATGATCGACCGTATCGATGGCACGGCTGCATTCGACGGTGCCAACGGTTATATCTTCCTGTTCAATCCGAACTATCAGAAGATGGATGCCGTGTTCAGGCTCGACCACTCCATCGGTCTAACCGAGGGTGCCCGGTATAAGTTGACAGAGATGCATCCTCAGGAAGGGAAGACTGTCGGCAAGCCATGCTCCGGGTTCTGGAGTCGGGGGGACGAAGTGGTTTTTCCTATGGAAGGCACCCGCGCCGTCGTGTTGCAGGTTACTCCCGTGGATGATGTCGCAGTGCCCATGCTGTTCAATGTGGCGGGGAAAGCGGGGATTGACGGTTCGGAAATGAAACTGCTGGACGTCACTGGCGAGGTGGGAACCAAAACCGAAGTCTTGGTTGTGATTCCCGAGGGCAAGCAGATCCGGTCGTTAACGATCAATGGAAAGCAGACGGGATTCAAGCTGAACGGAAACATATTGAGCGCAGATGTTGGTTTTGCCGGGGATCGGTTCGGGCATTCGGAGCCGGTTGGCACATACGACCGTGATTTCACGGCCGGTGTATTCGAGGGAGAATTCTCGATCCCCGAGAGAGTGTTCGCGCAACTGGCAGCCCGCAAGACGGCATGGCCCGTTCCTTACACGGAAGACGATTTGCTTGCCACTTGGGTTGCACCGTGGCGTTTGCTTCTTTTCGTGAACATCGCCGATGCCAAGCCGGAGATGAAAGTAACGATGAAGATCGATGGCGAACCCTTCGACTTGAAGCAGGCGTTCAACGGTATCTACAAGCGCAGTGGGGACCGGACATTCATCGGGTTTTACGCCGACGTGTCCGCGCTCAGGCCGGACAAGAAATACAAAGTCCGGATCCAACTCCCGGAATTAGCCCCCGGCCAGTTCCACGGGTTATACTTCGAAAACATCGAGAGCGAATACACACGGGATATCCGGTGATTGTGGTCATGAATGCGGTCATCACGCCCTTTGGAATCGCTTTTGGAATTGCCAGTCATCCCGTTTTCGGCTAACATATCGCATGACGAATGAAACTTCCATGAACACCAGGCTCTATCGGATCACAGTTCTTTCCTGGGTTGGCACTGCGTATTGGCTCTTCGCAATAGGCGGCACTTTGACGGCGGCGGCCGATGCCGCGAAGGAGGCGGCTAGAATCGAAACGCTGCGGCAAGCGCTCGACCCGTTCTACAAGCAACACGTTGTGGCCGACGGCCTGCTGATCGTCAGTTCGGAGAAATCATCCGCGTACGCGCTGCGCGAGGTGGCATATCTGGCGCGGGCGATGCTGGCCAATCGGCCCGACGTACTGCAATGGTTCGGCGAGAAGAGAGACATGTATGTGAGCGTGCTCGCATACAACGAAATGCAGAGCCACCTGCCCGAGTGCCGCGGGCAAAGTCACTGGGCCGACTATCGCTGTCGGGGCCAGGGCGGCAGACCGATCAGTTGCGCCGAAGAGAACCTGCTTGGCTATCAGGGAGATCCCTGGCAAGGCGAAAACATCTTCGTTCACGAATTCGGACATGGCATTCACGGCGTGCTGGCGGAAATGGACGAGCGGTTCAACGAGCGTCTCAAGGCGTTGCACGAGAAAGCCGAGCAAAGCGGCCGCTACCGCGGATATGGCATACAAGGGGGTTGCAGCGAATTCTGGGCCGAAGGCGTTCAGGCGTGGTTCAACTGTAACGGGGCCATCAGGCCGAAGTGCGGCGGAGGTCAAAGTTCGTTAGAGGTTCTCGGGCCCGCCGGGGAACACGTCTGTCACATCAGAACGCGCGCGCAATTGAAAGCGCACTTGCCGGAGTTTGCGCAGTTTCTTGACGAATCATTTCGACAGAACGAGTGGGTCTATGTGCCAGTGGCGCAGCGGTTGGACCTGCCGTACCTGCGCGGCTATGAGCCGGCCAAGGCGCCCGTCTTTCGTTTCCCGCCAGAGGTCGTCGCGAACTACGAGGCCTTCAAACGATTAGAGGCCGAACAGAAGAAAAAGCGTGATTAGAAAGGTCCATGCCTTGCCAAAGCCAATCTCTAGCAATCATCGCAAGTCGCTGCCTTGGGTGCCGCACTGATAAATTCCGGCAAGCGGCAGTGCGGCCACGCAGGCGGGCAAGGCTCAGGCACCTTTGGTTAGAGACTGTCACCGAAATCCTGGCGAAACTTGGCCACCAGTCGATCCACCCAGTCACCGATGGGTTTGAGTTTGCCCACAAAGAAGCGGAGCACGGGTGGTTCTTCGGTCCATTCGAGACCGCCGATGAGTTTACGGTTGTCGAAAAGCCATTGAATGCGGTCCTCGGCGTATTTGATTTGCGATAGCGTGAAGACCCGGCGCGGGAAGGCCAGGCGGAGCAATTCCACATCAGCCAGCACATCGTTGCCGGCTGCGTCGCGCACACTCGAAATGGTGCCGCGCTCCATGCCGCGAATTCCCGAAGCGATATACAAGGCGGCCGCCAGCGCCCCCGCAGGATACTGGGATTGAGGAACGTGTGCAATGAATTGCCCGGCATCCAGGTGACAGCCCAAGCCTCCGGCAGGGGTGATCACCGGAATCCCCCGTTGGTCGAGTGAATCGACAAGATATTTGATGAACGCGGGCGAATGGCTGATCACGTCGAAATCGAGCGTCTCATACAGCCCGACGGCCATGGCCTCGATTTCGCGGACACTCATCCCGCCATAGGTTAGGAAACCCTCGAACAGCGGCACCAGGTCGCGCATCTTCATGTAAATGTCGTGGCTGTTGGTGCAGATGCCGCCCCCGCGCGTGCAGCTCACCTTGCGGCCCGAGAAGTATGAGAAGTCGGTATAACTCATCATCTCGTGCAGGATGTCCATAATCGGTTTGTTTTGATAACCCTGCTCGCGGATCTTGATGAAATATAGGTTCTCGTTGATCAAACTGGTATCCATCAACAGCATGATCTTATGCGCCTTGGCGATTGCCGACACCTCGCGCAGGTTCTGCATCGAGAACGGCTGGCCCCCGATCAGGTTGGTGCCGGCCTCGAAACGGATGTAGGCCACGTTTTCGGCCCCCCATTTTTCGATGACCTTGTTGAGCTTGACGATATCCATATTCCCCTTGAACGGGAAATCGCTTTTGATTTTCAGTGCTTCGTCGGTGTAGATTTCCTCAACCACTCCACCCGCCATTTCGATATGGGCTTTGGTGGTGGTGAAGTGATAGTTCATCGGGATCACCGAGCCCTGCCTGACGAAAACCTTGGAAATAATGTGTTCCGCCGCACGCCCTTGATGGACGGGCAGAAAGTATTGCTGGTTGAAAACCTCCCGGATGGCTTTTTCAAGTTTGTAATAACTGGCCGAGCCCGCATACGAATCGTCGGCCACGCTCATCGCCGCCACCTGATTGTCGCTCATGGCGTTGGTGCCGGAATCAGTCAGCATGTCAAGGTAAACATCCTTGTTCTGTAGCAGGAAGGTATTGAAACCCGCGCCGAAAATGCACTCTTTGCGCTCTTCAATGGGTAACAAGCTTAGTTTTTGCACCACCCGCACTTTGTGCATTTCGAGTGGCGTGACTTCACCGCTATAAAATTTCACGGTCTTGACTTGGTCTGATTTTTCCATGGTGTTATGGTGATTTGATTATGGATGCGTTGCGGCGCGAATGTTGCGGGGAACGGGCCGGATGTCGAGTGGTTTTCCCGCCGATGACTGAAGAAGCCATGCCATTTCATTCGTTGGGGATTGAATGCTTGGGATGAAACGCTTGCATCCGCCATTCCCCTGTGCGGGTCAAATCCCGGATACGATGGATTTTTTCGTTTTGGTGGTTTCCCAATTTCCGTTTTCAGGATACAACACGGCCATGGCCCATGCAGCATCCCGGAAGGAGAACGCGACCCGGCTTATTCTGATAGAAGATCACGCCGATTTCCGCGAGTCGGTGACGCGGGTCCTCGAGGAGCGCGGGGGATACCAATGCGTAGGTGGATTTTCCACCATGGAGGACGCACTGGAAGCACTGCGTGGCGGTCTCAAGGCGGATCTGGTGCTGTCGGATCTCGGACTGCCCGGCATGAGCGGCGTCGCGGGGATCCGCAAAGTGCGCGAGCTGTTGCCCGAGGCGCGCATCCTGGTGCTCACCGCCTTCACGGACAAAACGAAGGTTTTCGCAGCTCTGGAGGCGGGCGCACATGGATATTTGGTCAAGGCGGGCAGCGCGACACGCCTGATGGAAACTTTGGAAGAGGTTCTGGCAGGCGGCACGCCGCTTGATCCGAAGATTGCGGGCATGATCCTGCAGACGTTCCGCCAACTCAGCCCGATCCCCGAGGCGGAGTCGCTTTCCGGGCGGGAGTGCGAGGTCTTGCAACTCGCGGCAAAAGGACTGACGCGCCAGGAAATCGCCGACGAACTGAAGCTCAGCCCGTATTCGGTGACGGAATACATCAAGCGCAGCTTCGACAAACTGCATGTGCGGAACCTGCCGGCGGCCGTAAGCGAGGCGATCCGCCGGGGATTTCTGGACTTGTCCTGACGGCAAATCAACTTTCAGGGAAGGTCCGCCGTGTCCCAAATCTTAGGGACATGACAGGCATCCGGTTTTGGTGCATTTTTCACCCGTCGAGGGGAGGGATCCCCGGTTTCAAATAATTCATGACAGAATCAAATGGGGTCGCGAGGGGTCGCGACCCCTTTTTGTTGCCGAGCGATCCCGTCTCAAGGAGGGCGTGTCAGTGTCCCAAATCTTAGGGACATGACAGGTATCCGGTTTTGGTGCATTTTTCACCCGTCGAGGGGAGGGATCCCCGGTTTCAAATAATTCATGACAGAATCAAATGGGGGTCGCGAGGGGTCGCGACCCCCTTTTTGTTGTGAGATCGTTAGGGATTCATGGGGATGGCTGCTGCGGGTGACGGTGATTCAAGCTTGATTCTCGCAGCGCAAAACTATTTATGGAGGCGTTGCCATGAACCATCCCGCGACGCATCGTTTGAATCAGCAGCAGCGCGATGAAATGACCCGCCGCGTGCTGGCCGGAGAAACGGCTGCCTCTATCGGCAAGGATTTCGGGGTGACTCGCGCCTATGTCGCCTTGCTCAAGGCCCAGGCGCTCGATCCGGAGCGCTTCATCCGCAAGCAGGAGGCAAAGCTTTCCCAAAAACTCACCGCAGCCGAGTTGCAAAAATTTCACGAGATTCTAGCGGGCAGCACCCCGGAGGATCATGATTTGGTGCCGACCTCGCAGCGTTGGTCTTTCGAACACGGCCGCCAGTTGGCAAAAAAACTCTTCCCGCATAAACACCCGAGCGTGCGGGTGATCAAGGAGTGTCTAACCCCCTATGTGCCGCGCCGTCAGGACTTTCGCTTCACCCGGCCCCAGCCGCCGAAACCGCATCACATCAACCAGATAGACCCGGAGTTGGCCAAGGATCCGAGTTATGTCGCGTATTATCTATCACCCATCTGTGAGCAAATCGCGTGGCGCGAATACGAATGGGCCGTTGCGGACTGGGACGCGCGCTTTGCCGCCGCCGAGGAACAACACGAAGCGGAATTGGCAAAGACCCGGCAAGCGGAATCCCCCGCAAGTGTGCCCGCACCACCGATGCCCGCACCGGGTCAGCGGATCGGCAAACACGCGAAAAGCAAGGGTAGCCCGTTCACCCCGCCAAAACGCCGGAAAAAACGCTAGGTCGCCACGACCGCGCCGCAAATCCCCCGGCCATCACGCTGACCCCAGCCAACTGGCTCAAGGCCCGCAGCGGGAAATCGTTTCGCAGGGTGGCCTGACTTCATAAGTGTCATAGATCGGCAAACTATGACACCTATGAATCCGCCGTAGCAAATCCCTATGCGAGGTGCTATGGACCCCGCTTACGGTTCATTCGAAATATAGCATGCGCCAAAATCGAGAAATAAACCGATAATTTCCACCTATTTTGTGCATCGAAGGGTAGATTATATTGAATTTACTTGCACCTTTGTCGATGCTATAGGTCGCCATATACACTGCATCCTCTTTGCCTACAAACGGCATATTTGGAATAATTTCAATTTTTTGTAATCTAATATCGTCAATATGCACCTTAGGTATCACATCAATAGCATTAGAACAATCTAACGTATATGAACTTCCAACATTTGTATAGTTCATTTCAATAAATGCTTCTGGGATACTGTTCATTGCCTTCAGTTTAGAATACTCATCCCTGCTGCAAAAATACTTCATTGCCGACGGAAGAGATCTTTTGAAGATTACCTCATTCGTGAAATTTTTGATGAATATTGCTTCTTGGCTATTTAGATCAATCTTAACAAGAGCATGATCTTCACCCACACGCTCTTTGCCAACAAGAGATTTATCTCCAGCTGATACAAATTGAAGACACATGACTACGACACCTAGTAGTAGACTTCCATTTGAAATTACTCCCCTATAACTTGGGTCGTGTATATCAACAGCCTGCCTCATATCATCCAGAGATATTTCATCATAGCCGGTTATAAGTGATGGCTCGACTTTTTCAGCCGGACCCCAAGTCTTAGTACTTTTGTTATACGTTCTGTTGAATCCCCACTGCACACCATTAAGAAGCACTATTCCAACGGAACCCGCAGTCCAGTTTCTGCTATTTTCTGGACTAGGATCAGGCTTTCTAATGCACACGACAAATGTATAGGCCTTCCAATGTAAATCGGCATTTACATCTGAAACATCATTATCCAACCGATACGGCGTGTCTATTAGCCTCATATATGAATTCACGACTGTACCTTCAGTCGGTAATCCATCTGGCACCGTTGCGCCATGCCCGCGATCGGGGTAGTATGGAGATGGAATCCAGGTATCGACAGAGATCCCCTTCTGAGTAGTGCGTTTCCTGTCGTTATTAGTTTTAGTAAACTGAATAAATTTCATATCTATACACCCACAATGTTTCTCAGAAACTCCTTGATTAAAGGTAAAGTCTATAGCAATAGATACACCATTTGCATCTGCTGCTTTTTCCACAGCATTTCCGTCTTTATTGTAGGTCAACTCAGTCGATGAAATCGTCCCAATTTTCCTCCCCCTGTAGGATACGTCTCCCCCAACATTTCCCAGCAGGTCCCATACGTTGATTGCATCATTCCTCACGAACCCATTGAGGTTCATTCCACCGCGTTCCCCAATCGGATCCCTGGACGGCCAGCGGCCGGTCAGCGGGTCGTAGTACCTGTAGCCGTAATAGTAGAGACCGGTTTCTATATCTATCGACTTTGTGCTGAAGCGGTGGGCGAAGTCCTTGTTTATATCGACGTCGTCGTCAACAAGCGTCGCAACGGTGTTGCCGAAGGCATCGTATTCGTAATGGGCGACAGCTTCACCAGCGTCATCGAGGTATTCGCTCACGTTGCCGTTGCCGTCGAAGGTAGGGTAATAGGGAGTCCGGGTCGGGACGGGCGGATTGCCCGTGGTCATGCCGTGCTCGGAAGTGACCAGAAGTCCGCCGACTCCACCCGCTCCTTGCATGCTGCCGGAAAGGTCCATGCCCCAAACATAGGTCCTTGTGAGCGTTGTGCCAGTGTATTCGGCAATTAAATTCCAGCCGTCGTAGAGATAGCGGGTGGTGACGGCGGTTTCGCCGTTGGGGGTGACGGTCTTGCTGATGCGGCGGGAGAGGTGGTCGTAGTCGAACGAGATGACATCCCCGTTCAACTTGGTCACTTGGATCAGTCGGTTCTCCGCGTCCCATACGAGGATGGACTCGGCGTACGGAGCGGCCGGCAGCGGACCGCGCTGGTAGTTGCCGTCGGCATCGTATGCCGGATCAGTGCCAATGGGCAGCGTGATGCCGTTGGCCTTGGTGTATTGGTTGAGAGCGTCGGCGACGTAGTTGGAGGCGCCGAGGGTGAGGGTGCCATTGGCGGTTATTTCACGGTTGCCGATGGCGTCGTATTGGAAGACGCGGTCGCGAGGATCAGCCGCCGTGTTGTTGTTGTAGTCTTCTTTGGTCAGTTCCCCCCGGGAATTGTAATTCCAGCCGATGGCATTGGCGGCGCTCATTTTGCTGCCGGAACGGGTTACGGTCTGGCGTTGGCCGATGGAGTTGACAGCGTAGTTGTAGGCCGAGATGGTGACCGGCTCCGTGGAAAGATCGGCGTTGGTTTTGGTGTCGAGCACGTTGCGGGTGGTTTCCCAGGTGTTGGTGACGGTGTGGGCGGGGCCGGTGACGGTTGCGACGAGACCGTAGGAGGCGGCTTGGTAGCCGTAGGTGAAGTCGCCGTCCTCAAGGGGGACATCGTTTCCGTCCACGGGGACTCCGGTTGCGTTTAGATCGGGATGGTCCCAGACGCGATTGATGCGCCCGGCGGTGTCGAAGCCGTAAGCCGTGGTGTAATCGGTGCCGACTTTCAGGGAAAGGGGACGCCCCAAAGGATCATAGTAGCGGTTAAGGGTGCGCGCGGAGTTGTCCCGGTTGAGCACCTCGGTGGTGAGTTGGAGGGTGGAGGGATCGTATGTGTAGGTGGAGTGGGCAGCACCGCCGCGGGTGACTGTTAGGATGCGGCCGAGAGTATCGCGGGTGTAGGAAAGGGAGGGCGTGGTCTGGTCGGACGCTGCTGCGTTGGCGGCGTAGGCGACATTCATTGCGGCCTCGGCGTCATCGATTTCTTCTTGAGATGCTTCCTCGGCTATGAGTTCCAGCCAAGTGTTGCGGTCGGCAAGGTAAGTCTCCCAGAGAGTGTTGGTTCCGAAGTAATCGACGGACATGAGGCGGCCGCCCTCGTAACCGTAGGATGTGACGCGACCGCGCGCAGATGTGCGGGTGGCAAGACGACCGGCGTCTGTGTAGGTGTAGAGGGGACCTTGGCCAGAGTTATCAAGTTTTTCTTTGAGGCGGCCGGTGTGAGCGTAGTAGTTCCATGTGGTGGTGGCTTCCTCGGTGCCGTAGGTGGTCATGGTCTGTTTTCGCCCGGCATAGTCATAGGTGTAGGAGACGTGATAGGTTTGAGCACCGGAGACTTCCCACACCGTGCCGTCGGGATTATAGGAGGTGCTGGTTTCGCTGGTATCCGGATGGGTGACGGCGGTGCGGCGGCCGCGGGAGTCGTAGGTGTAGGAAGTGGTACGGTCGTTGTTGCCATTCTCCTCGGTGACGGATTTAACGGCGTCGCAGGTGGCGGAGACATAGGCGGTTCTGGTTTCTCCGGTGCGCAAGTCGGTGGAGGTGACGGGGCGGTTATAATCGCCGTAGCCGATGGTGGTGGAGGCGATTTCGTTGTCTTCCGAATCGTGGGAGATGGTTTGATGAAGCAATCCGCCAACGTAAGATGAGACCACATAGGTGCCATCGGGACGGGTGGTGGTTTCGGTCCAGGACTGTGTTTCGGTGTCACCGACCGTGGATTCGGTGATGGTGGGTTGGTTGCCGGCGGTGGCGGGATCACCGGTCCAGGATTCGGTGATGAGGCCATTGGGGCTGCGACGGGTGACGGAGACGATGGTTTCCACCGGCGTGGTTCCTTCCTGCCAGACTTTGGTCGAGGTTTCGAGGAAGGAGTCGTTGGGATAGGTTTCGGTGTAGGTGATTTGGTCGATGCCGTAGTCGATGTCGCCATCGCCATTGACATCGAGCGCGGTAACGATGCGCTCGCCGCGGGAATTGTAGCCGTAAAGGGTGCGCACGCCGTCGGCATCCTCGACGCTTTCAAGTTGGCCAGTGAGTGAATTATAGGTGTAATCGGTGGACTCGGTGCCTTTGGTGATGTTGGTGGGGCGTCCGGCCCAGTCGGTGGTGGTGACGGTGGTTTCCGTGTTGCAGTCAATGTAGGCACTGGTGGTGACGAGGCCCACACCGCTTACAGTGTAGCTGTATGACATATCCGGCTGCAGGTCGCCGGTGGTTGAGGCGATGCGGCCATCGGCATGGGTAACGGTGATTTGGGTGCCGTCCGGAACCGTGGTGGTGGTGATGGTTTCGGCGGTTGTAAGCACCCCTGCTAGGTATGTCAGATTGTAAGTGGTTGCGGTGTTGGTACTAACGAGAGTTTCATCATCGTAGGATGAGGGATCGGGGGACGAGGAGGAGGTTTCGGTTCCGGCGAGGTGGCGGGTGGACTGCGCCACCACCAGTCCACCGCGCTTGGTGGTCGTGGTGAGGC
>JAPLUJ010000023.1:0-1777 GCA_026397695.1 Verrucomicrobiota bacterium
CATGGGTCATACCATGGCTTGCGAACGCGCGCGGCATGGTTTAGCATGGCGCATGGCCATTGAGAATTTCGCCGGGGTTGCCCCGAATATCCACGAGTCCGCTTTCATCGCTGCCAGTGCCGACGTGATCGGCCGGGTGACGTTGCATGAGGAAACCAGCGTCTGGTATCACACCACGTTGCGCGGTGACATCCACGAGATCGTGATTGGTCCGCGTTCCAACATCCAGGACAACGCGGTGATTCACGTCGCCGATGATTACGGATGCTACGTGGGCGAACTCGTCACCGTCGGGCATTCGGTGATTCTCCACGCCTGCACGGTGAAAGACGAGGTGCTGGTGGGCATGGGTGCCATCGTGCTTGATGGCGCGGTGATCGGCGAGCGCTCGATCATCGGGGCGGGTGCGCTGGTCACCGGCGGCACGGTGATTCCGCCAGGCTCGCTGGTGCTGGGATCCCCCGGAAAAGTCGTCCGCACATTGTCCCTCGCGGAACAGGCCGAGGTGCAATCGTGGGCGGCAAAATACGTCAGCGGATCCAGAAAGTATCTCATTCAGGCAGATCGGGGCGGACCTTCGCCGCTAACAACTTGTAGCCTGCGGCGTTGAAATGGAGTTGATATCATTCTCTCACTTCGCGAAATCATGTGCGGCGGGCGGAACCCACAAGTCGGCAGGCCGAAGGTCCAGCAGATCGATGGCTGCGAACCATCGCGCGAGGTCCTTGACCTTGTCGTCGAAGTTGTTAGTGCCCAGGGAGAACTTCGCACCCATGCTTTTGGCGAGTTTGAGGAAGGCGGGTTTGGGAAAATCCGAAGTCGCTTGGATTTCCAGCGCGACGCCCTTGGCGACGGCCTTGGCGATGATCTGGCGCATGCGTGCTTCAGTCCAGAGCTGGTCGTAAAGATGGGCGATACAGGGCGGCAGATAGGTCGGGTTGGCGAGGATGCTGATGGGCTCGTCGAGGATGCGCAGGTTGTGGGCCAGATACTCTGACATCCAAGCCTCGGGGTCGTCAATGGAGACGCCGGGCAGCCACAGGCGGCGCGGCTTGCCCGCGGCGGTGAGACCCATGATCATGGTGTCGGCGAGGATGAAATCAAGGCGTTGGCGCAGCGCGGGGTCGATTTGTGCGAACCAATCGCGGTCGTTGACCTGGATGCCCACGGGCACCCGTTTTCCGTTAGGCAGCGGCTGAGAGTGGACGTCGATGAAGTCCTTGAGGATGGCGTTGTCCGCCAGCGGCCACTCGCGACCGAAGTTTTCCAGCACCGTGCTCCGGATGCCGCTTTGCTCTTGTCGGAGCACGGCTTTTTCGAGGGTCATGCCGCCACGGATGTGGATGTGATAGTCGGTCAGAGTGAGCCCCTTGAGCTTGGCTGTGGCAAGTTCCTGCTTGAAGGCATCGCTTTGCGGATAGAGAAACGGCTGATCCTCCGCACGCAAAAGAACCACGGAAAAAATGGCGAACAGATAGATGGGGATGCGCATGGCCGGGGATGCTTGCAGAGGCAACATGCCCTGTCGAGAGCGGACCTCAAGGAGGGTGGGCATGGACCGCGAGTCTCCAGACTCGCCCGCCAAGGCGCTGCCAATGAATCGTCCGCCATGCCATTGGAAGGCGCATGCACCGCGCTTTCCGCATTCTCTTGCTCTCTCCATCGGCTATTGCGGACGACACGTCCGCGCTCCTTGGGCGACATCATGCCCGCCGCCTGCAGCAGCAGAATGGCACTACGGCGAGCACGAGACACACAACGCCCGGCTCGGGAATGG
>JAPLUJ010000023.1:1926-3223 GCA_026397695.1 Verrucomicrobiota bacterium
CCACTGCCATAGGGATTTGAAGCATTGGTCGGATTGACTCCCCAACTCACCAACCCCACCACTTCCGGGCCATTTCCGAAATCCGCGAAGGCCGGGCCGCCACTATCACCCGCGGCGCTGGTGCCTTCCAACCATGAGAGTTGCATGGAACTTGAATTCGCCTGAATGGCCAGCCCACCCAACGAGGTCACCGGGTGGCCCGAAGTATCATAAATGGCCGTGCCCGTCAGTGAATTGCGCAAGGCGGAACCATCGTCGAAATCAAACCCTAACATCGCACCCGGCGCGGTGATGATCACGCGGTCGATCACATTGGTGGTGGCGTAGAGCAGCGGCGCGGGATTCGGCTGCGGGCCTGTGGCTGCCGTGCCGGCGGAACCGGCCCCCACCAGCGTGACCAAGGCCCCGAGTTCCGCCACGCCGCCATACAGGGTGGCCGGTACCACGCCCATGACCGGTTTGGAAAGATGGAACAAGGCGATGTCACTGCCCTGGGTGTGGCTCACCGCGGGGCTTGCCGACCATCCCGGATGCTGGAGCCAATCGCCCGGGGTGGCAGTGTAGGTCGTTCCGGCAATATGGAATTCGAGGCCGCTCACATCATTGGACAGCCAGTTGTGCGCCGCCGTGAGAACCCATTCCGGTGAGATCAAAACCCCGGTGCCGCGATAATTCGCCGACCCTTCCCGAATCCCCACCCAGCCGACCGAGTTATAGGAAGGATTCGCCGCCAATGCCTGTGCCGCCGCAAGGCCACCCGGATCCGCCACCACCACCGCCAGACTGCGGGCGCAGATAAGGAACACAGCCGTCCCGGTGGTGAGAAACAACAGGCGTCCCCGCCGGTCGTTGGAAAATTGCTTGGGCTGCTTCCCCGCAGTCACATTCCCCACCCAGCGGAACTTCTGCGCCACGGCTACGAAGCGTCTCTTAACAAGAGGGGAACGGGCGGCCCGCCCGTTTCTTATCCTAACACGAACACGGGCAGGCTGCCCGTGCCCCGCTTGCCCCATCCTTTGCCCATTGGTTGGAATCTGGATGAATTCAAATGGCATAATTCATTTTTGGAAAAAATATTTTCGTCAGGGGCTTCGCCCCTGAACCCCGGTTGTGTTTCATCGTTTGGTCATTCGTCATTTTTCAGATCCGCTTCACTCCGGCAGGGCGGCTCCGCCTTTGCCCTGCTCGTCGCTCCACTGCTTGCCGTTTCATGGGACTGAATTGCGGGCAAGGCGGAACCCGAGGTAGTTGACGCTGTAGGCCGGGTATAAGCGATCAGCCGTCAGTGCCATGAAGA
>JAPLUJ010000731.1 GCA_026397695.1 Verrucomicrobiota bacterium
ACCCTTGGATATCATGACGACGCGTGACCTTTTGGGCGTTGCCCAGGGCTGGTATCGGATGGGCCGTTGGCCCGGAAAACCAAACCCGGGAACCCTGAAAATGTGCCAAAACATTTCCCACCGAGTTCAGGAACCCCGACGGCGCTCCTGAACTTTTAGTGGGTGACGGCGGGGTGGCTTTGGATATCTAAATCGCCGGCGATCCAGTATGCTATAGCTTGGAAATTGCGGAACGTCCTGTATCCCCTGGCTCTGCGACGGGCAAGTTGAAGCAATCCGTTGACGGCTTCGATGGCTGCCGAAGTCGTGTAATTCTTGAAATATCCAAGAATGCCGTCAATATGCCTCTTTAGGGAATGTCCGAGTTTGACGAATGGTTTCAAGCGCGACCGGAAACACCATGAAATGACCGACTTGAAGTGATCCTCGGCATCCTCACGAAGTTGATAGTTCCACATGTCGGCAAGAAACTCCTTGATGGAAAGCGCCCTCGCAATCTTCCCGTGTTCCTTGCAGATTTGCTCTCGAAGTTGTCGCTGTTCTTCCTTGAGATTTTCAGGATTGCCGCGCAGCGCCCACATGGCCCCGCGTGGCAGACCGCCATGCTCTCTCACGATCTCCTTGCGGATCTCCTCGATCGCCTCGCCACAGAGCTTCATGACATGAAAACGGTCAAAACACAGTTGGGCATTTGGAAAATGCTCGCCGGCGCCGGCAATGAACGCCCGGGACATGTCCAAGGCGATTTCGTTGATCTGTGACGTCGGAACTCCCCGCCGCTTCAATTCGGCGGCGAATTGTGAGAAGGTCTCCTGGTCTTTGCCCGGAGTGAAGAACAACAGCCTGGCGGCTTTGGCCGCCCCACGACCGCGTGCGGTCTCCTTGCCTTTGATTTGCAGGAAAACCGTGCCGTATTTGTGACCCTTGCGCGTGGATGTCTCATCCACGCCGAGCCGCTCAAGGCTGCTCCAATCGGTCTGCTTCCACGCCTCTTCGACTCGGCTGCGGATCAGTCGCCAGATGCGATCCTCGCTGACCGAAGTCTGCCGGGAGACCTCGGCAACAGGCAGCACTTTGGCCATGGCCAACAGAAAGGCTTCCATCAGCAGAGTGAATCCACCATGCGGTTTTGCCCAGGGCACCTCAACGGTTTTGACCTCGCCCGCCTGGGTCTTGATGCGCGGAACCCTCGCGTGGATCGTGGTGCAATGCTCGAAAAACCTCAGGTGCTCCCAGCTGCGCTGGACGGTGTCGTGAACCGGACAAAGATCCCCGGTTTCGGGATTGGCAAAGCGGGCCCCCCGCTCGAAATCAATGACAAGTTCCAAAGACTTGGCAAGGGGATCGAAGTTGCATGAAACGACATTCCATGGTGAGCCCAAACCCAGCGCCTGCGTAAAGAGATGTTCAACTGACATGGCCGGGAGTTTGGCAGCTGTAGCTGCAGCCATCCAGCAAGAAAACAGGTCCTCCGCCAGCAGCAGCCCCGGAAAGTTGCCCACAAGAACCCGCCGCTCCGACGAGCTCGGGGCAACGGCCCATTCTCGCGGCGGAACCTTGTGGACAACTTTCCTCCGCGGTGAAATGCTCCCGTATCGACCAGTCAGGAATCATTATGAATTGTCCATGTTAGAGATATTTACCCACGCTAATCACGA
>JAPLUJ010000426.1 GCA_026397695.1 Verrucomicrobiota bacterium
TCCGCCCCTCGGTGTCCGTGCCGAAGATGCCCTCGGCGCTCGACTCGAGAATCAGGCGGTTCTGCTCCTCGGCCTTCCGCCGCTCTTCGCTTTCCAGCGCGAAGCGCAGCGCGTTGGCCACCGCCTCGCTGGCTTTGTCCAACCAGCGGGTTTGGGTTTCAGTCAGCGGCTTGAACAGGCAGATTTCCAGCACGCCCACCGGCGCGTCGATCGCCATCAGCGGATAGGCGGCAACCTGCGAAGGACCCATCGCGCCAAAGCCGAAATGCACGCGCAGCCTTTCATCGTCAGGCGCGGTGACCAGCGGCTTTTGCGATTGGGCGGCCTGCCCGACGATGCCGCTGCCAAGCGGGAAGGATTTTGGCAGGCCGGCACTTGCGGGATATGCGTGGGCGGCCTGACGGTGGAAGACTCCATGCTTGTCCGCGACGAACAACGCTCCCATGGGTGCTCCCAGAAACTCAACCGCACCCGCGAGACCTTCTTGCGCAACCTGTTTGACAGTTAGATTTCCGCGAAGGCTGCTGTTCAACGCCGATAGGCTGGACTCCAAAACAACGCGTTCCTGCGACTGTCGCGTCAGTTCCTCAAGCTCACCCGCACGCGCAGTCAATTCCGCAGTGCGCTCGCCGACGGTGCGTTCCAGGTTTTGATTCAACTCCGCCAGACTTTGCTCCCGCACCTGGATTTCGCTGGCCATCTTGCGGAAGCTGCGTGCGAGTTCGCCCAGTTCGTCGCGGCGCTGCGGGAGTATGTCTAACATTTCCTCACGGAAGTCTCCCTGTTCGATCGCGGCGGCGGTGCGCGTCAGGTGCAACAGCGGTTTGGCCAGGCGGCGGGCTATCAGGGAGACGAGCAGGATGAGTGCCGCCAAACCGGCCGCGCCTATCAGTGCGGATCGCAGCGTGAGTTCCCTAACCGGAACCAGGATCGTGTCTTCGGAAATGTTGAGCACGACCTTCCAGCCGGTCAGCGGCGACGTGGCCCAGTAAATCCGTCGGCGTTGGCCTTCCATGGTGATCGCCGCGAAGCCCTCGGGCTTTGCCGCCACAAAATGTCCACCCGGCCGGCTCGTCACGTCGGCGCCGGCAAATCCCTGACGGAGCATGAGTTGCTCATCCGGATGCGCCAAGATTTTTCCGGCGCGGCTGACGAGGTAGGCGTATTCATTGGCGATTCCACGTTGTTGCCCCTCGGATGAAGCGTTGAAGCGGATTGACCGCACCATTTTACGGATGCGATCGAGGGCGAGGTCCGCCGTGGCGACACCGAGGAAGTTAGATGCGGCATCGAACATCGGCACCGTAAGTGTCACCATGGTGATGTTGGAGCCACCTTCGTCGAAATAAGGTTCCGTGACACAAAATGTCCGCGCGCTCTTGGTGCCACCATACCACTCCTGTTTCGGGTCGTGATAATCATACCCCACACGATTTTTGTTAGGCCAGCTCTTGCGGTCCACCCATGGCATCGCGTCCTCCTCCTGCCAGTCCTTGTGCTCGAAGGCCATGGCGAGTCCGTAAACCTCATCCTCCGGCACCTGCGAGAGGAGCCGGGCCATCAGTGGAACCATGCCGGGATCAGGATCGCGCCCAAAGACCTGCTGGCGGCTGGCGGTGCTGCGGGGCAACATGCCGATGCGTGCGATGAAATCATCCAAGCGGCGCGCGGCGGCACGAATCTCGGCCACCGCCCTGGCGTTGGTCTGCTGCTCCAATTCAGCGCGGCTGGTGCGGTAGTTGAACCACAGCGTCAATCCGAGGACCAGTCCGGCGGCCAGCCCGACGCTGATTTGCAACCTGCGTGCGATGCCAGAGCGGGAGAACCAAGTGTTCATGGTCGGACGAGAGAGTGTTATGGTCGATGGTTTTTCCAGATTTGCACGATACGCGTCGTTCCGCCCATTACAGTCGGTTTTCGCGCGCTCGTCCACCACGTTTGCGGGTGGGTTTTGCATACACCAGCTCCATTATGTTTCTCGCCGCATGTGACGTGGGTGGCGGAAATCGTGCTGGTATAGGCATACGCGACTCCGCAAAGCTGGGTGGACATTCCTGTCCGCCTGCCAATGGATCACCCAAGCACCGTGCCCACAGTGCTTGCTCCATCTCGTCGCCTTATCCCACGGGCGGAGCGTTGTGACTCCTTATCTTCCTGCCTCCTACCACTGATCTTCCGTGGGCTGCCAGGATTTGTCGGGGTTGAAGCGCTCCAATTTTTGGAATTGGTCGAGGGTGTTAGGTCCGAGATCCTTTTCGTAAACGACGCCGGTATGGCTGACGATGAAGGTTTTCACGCCGGTGACCTGATACTCGGCGGGCGCAGCCGCGAGAGCAAACCCTCCAATCATGGCTCCCCCGACCATGACACCTTCAACCATGGTTCCTCCGACCACAAAGTCCAGTTCCCCCAGAGGAGCAGCACGGCCTTGTCCCTTCAGCACCTTGAAGAAGTAGCCGTGATACGGTTGCGGCTTGTCCTTTTTGGTATAGCCTTGCTCCACAGCCTTGGCGATGCCCTCACCCACCGGACCTTCCCAAGCGCCCTCCGCGTTCTGCCACGCCAGGCCGTCCTGTTTCCCCGGCGTGCTGATGATGCGCTGGGCATACTGATTCACCTTGGAGCCATCGTGTTTTTGGCTGGCGTATTCATGCTGCGCTTCGCAGAACCCGTGACAGATGGCGATCGCGTCCAACTCGTTGGCACCAATGCGCCGCAGCAGAATCTCCTTGGCACCAGCCTTGGTGTCGAACGCCCATTTATCCTTTTGCTTGACGAGGGGAATCGGCAGCGGAAACGCATCCTCACCCACCGAGAGAATGGCTTTGTTAGGATTCTTGGGATCGATTTCAATCGCTTGCTTTTCTTTTGCCTTGGCGGCAAATGCCTGCGTCCGTTCCTTATCCATTACCGGATCTTCCGAGGCAATGATGTCGTCGCTGTCCGGACCAAGAATCTCCTTCAGGGCGGGCACCTCGAAAGCGGCCGCTGCCTGAATCAGGCTGGCGACTGCCAACTCCGGCGTATCGAACGATTTTTGCTTTGGCACCACCTTTGCGACGGGGTCTTTTTCACCTTTTGCCGCCGCCTGTTTGCCGGCCGGAGGCGCCGCCTGTAAAACGAGGCCGAGGAGGCCGGAAACGAGAATCACTGGAATATATGGTTTGGTAGCATTCATGATGTTAGATTTTGTTGTCATTGGAGTATTCCTCATCAATCGGTTAGTTCGTATTACCGGCGGCCGCCACCACCACCACCGCCGCCACGGCTGCCACCGCCGCCACTCCTGCCGCCCATGCTGCTGGCACCCCTGGAGCTGGTGGCTCGTGCGGCGCCTCCGCTGTAACCGCTGCCCCCGAAGGCACTTCTGCTAGAGCCATAACCGGAGCCCGACGATACGCTGCGGCTGCCGATGTTATTCCCGCTGGATGGGCGACTGGCAGGCAGAGTGCTGGGCCGGTTGCCCGTGCCGCCACCGATCCCGGTACCACCACCTGGCTTACCCGCGCCGCCGATCCCGGTACCGCCACCTGGCTTACCCGCGCCGCCAACACCACCGACTCCACCGACTCCACCGACTCCACCGACTCCGCCGACTCCGCCGACTCCACCGACTCCGCCGACTCCACCGACTCCACCGACTCCACCGACTCCACCGACTCCCCCGACTCCGCCGCCACCGCCGGCTCGTCCCACCCCGCCGCCTCCGCCGCGGGTCGTCCCACTCCGCCGACTCCGCCGGGTCGTCCCGCACCGCCCACTCCACCAACGCCACCAACACCACCAACACCACCGGGGCGTCCTGCACCGCCGATGCCACCCGGCCCATACGGAGCACCACCGCGATGTGCCGGCGAGTGCTGCCAGTTACCCCCTTGACCCCTGATATTGTTGACGTTGTTATAATGTTTTACATAGTTGTTGTTATAGTTGACATTGACGTGGCAGTCACCGTGCCATCCACAATTATAGCCCCAGCCTCCGCCCCAGGCGGCTCCCAGGATGAGTCCCGCCCCAAACGCAAGCCCCGTTCCCGGCACGTATCCCGGATAGATATAAGACGGATAAGGATAAACGGGCGCGCCATATACGACCACCGGATCGTATGAGGGAACATAAATCACCTCCGGGCTGGCTTGCTGAATCACAATCACTTCCTTGCCGCCTTCGACGGTCTGGGTTGCCACTGTCTGTTGGGTGCCAGTCTTTAAATTGCCCGTTCCCTGGGCCTTGGCGCGCATGCGCTGGACCGCCGCAAACACATCGGCTTGCTGCGCCAGAAACGCATTGCCCAGTTCCGTCGTCCATTGAATATTTCCTGCCAGGCGTTGCACCACGGTCGGCACTGCGATCATGGACTGAATACTGGGATCCCAAGGCTGTTTCTGCACCGCATCCGCCAGGGCTTGGCCCTTCAGGGTCTTGTTACGGTCCAGCCATTGCTGCAGCTGAATGATCTCCAGCGGATAGGTGGAAGCCACCAGCGTCTGGCTCAGCAGCGGATCGGCATAAAGTGCGATCGGCGCGACCAGTGCATCCAATTGATCGTTGGGAATCTGCGGCACTTCCGGCGTCGCTGTGTTCGTCGCCACCGGTGTCTGGGTTTCCTGGCCGAGTGCTACGGACGGGCCTGGTCCGAATGAAGCCACCCACAAGATGGCGATGGCGCCACGCAAGGGTTGACTGGAAAATATGGATTGATTGCCTCGTGATTTCATGACTGCTGGGGTGTTGCTGTTACTTCTAAAAACGTTGAATGCAACAATAGCTTACCGGCACGCTTTGCCAAGAAAAAACATTGGTTTTTTTGGCGGCGGCAACCGAGGTGCTGTCAGATGCCCGTGGGGGAAGGTCGGTGAAGGGGTCGGTCATCAGTGATCCGGGTAGGATTATCCATCACTCAGGAAGTGCTCCACCCATGGTCTTCTCCAACCAATCTAGCAAATCAGCCAATGGCTGCCTTTGCTGCAACTGCCGGGCCCGCTGCATCGCTTTCTCCTTGATGGTCTCATCTTCGAGGCAGCATTTCAAAAGCGGCAACAGCCGCTCCGCAGTGAGCCGCCCGATGCCAATGCTCAATCCCGCCCCCAGTCTCTCCACCCGGGCGGCATTGTCGGGTTGATCCAATGACATATGCACGACGAGCTGGGGGATTCCCGCAGCGAAACATTGTGCCACGGTTCCGATCCCTCCGTGATGCACCATGACCGCTGCACGCGGCAGGAGCAGGCTGAATGGTGCATAGGCTGACACAATGATGGAGGCAGGTAGGTTCTGCGGCACCTGCTCGGGTTTGGCGGTTAGAAACACCCCCCGGCAACCCAGCGTGGACACCACCCGGGCGGCGATTTCGAAAAATCCGGCGGCATGATACTGACCGGTGCCTGCGGTGAAGATAATCGGTCTCCCGCCCGCAGTGAGAAAATGCTCAAGATCCGGCTCCATGCCGCGTTGTTGTGCCATGTCCTCCAAGGGGAAATCCCATTGCAAGGTATGGTCCGGATGATCCTTCTCCACACTGGCATACCAGCTTGGAAAAAGTGCCAGTACTCCGTCCGGCGAATGATGCCATGGTTTCCACAGGCGGGTTGGCGGCTGCACGCCATGGATTGCACAAGCCTCGACCACCGCTGGAATGGCGAAGCGGTCATAAGGACTCGGCAGGGACAGGATGAACTTGCGCACCGGGAGCGGCAGCATGCGCAGGAACCGGAATCCGGGAAGCACCAGCGGAACATCATCGGCGCTCATCATCGCCGCTGGATAGAAATGCACCGTAATCAAAGGAATCCGGTGTTTCTCGCGGGCGATTCTTGCTCCGAAGGAGATCATCGGGGCAAGCATCAGGTCGGGCTTGCCAATCTCCCGAACCACCCGGTCAACGGCCGCGGCACAAGGCGCGGTCGCGCGACCGGCGTAGGTGAAAGCAACCTGCTTATAACTGTCCGGCCGCCACAAACCCGCGTCCGCAAGCATCAGCGGCAGCACATCGGGCTCGGGTGGGAAAAACCCGATTCCCACGGCCTCCGCAGTCTGTTGATAGACGGATGAGGCGATCATGGTGACACGATGCCCACGTTCTAACAGTATGCGGCTCAGCCAAATGAACGGGAAAATGCTACCTGATGTGCCAAATGGGAGAAGGAGGATGTGACTCATTTTTTTCATGCGGACGATTCCGACTGTACGCTTACAGTAACTTAGGCTTTTCCGCGTCGTTAATGGCATCCCTGCCGTCGGTGACGTTGTCAGTATTGTTGCCGGCGGGAGGGATGCAAGATCAAAATATGGACAGCTCGCAATATGGCCACTGGTGATGCTCATCTTGCCGGCATGGGAGACGGCCGCCTGTTCAAGCCGCTGGAATCGTTGGCAAGCAGCTCGATCAGGATGACCGGATCGGGCAAGCGTGAGATCGATTCGGAGAATTCATGAAAATTCATGGGACCGGGGAGAAGATACAGGCTGGATGCGAATTTTGAAAAGTTTCCGTGGGGGTGGACGCAGCGTGAGGAGGCAACCGGAGGTTCAAAAAGCACTGTCCGGTTACTGTCCGCTTGTCGGTGCGTTTTTGGGCGCCTTTTGTGCGTTTTTCTCCTTTCTCTCTAACTGCCGTAATGCGCTGCAACCCTTGTATTTACTTGGTTTTAAAGGAGTACCCCCGTCAGGGATCGAACCTGAATTTACGGTTTAGGAAACCATCGTTCTATCCATTGAACTACGGGGGCGATATAATACAGTCAGTTATGTCTTTTTTAGCGCGAAAATCCCGCAAGTTATACCAATAGTTCTACCGGCTGGATTATTGTGCGCGGACGTTTCCTAATGTTCACAGACGTTTGGCGCAAGCGGATTTGACATGGTCTCCGCTAACAGACAAGGCGACACGGCAAGGTGGTATCGCCTCAGTCAACATGGCCGGAGGCTTTGCCCGGGGCGGTGGCCGGCGTGCCCGGAGAGGCTGCCGGGCGGCCGGTGAGGATGGCCGCAATGCGCGCCCACGGCACAATCTTGTAGTTGCTCGGCGAATCACCTGCACCGTCGTGCGCGATGAACACGCCTTGCGAGAGTGCCCGCCGAGGTCATGGTCAGCCACAATGCCCTCGATTTCGCAGCCCTTTTCGCTGATCTGCCACGACTGGCCAGCCAGGCCGAAGCGTTCGCCGACCACCTGGCTGGCACCTCGGCCGTCTGGATTGAATCGCAACTCGAACTGCGCCACGCGCCCCTGTTTGCAAGTGGCTGGTGCGGACGCAGTGGGCGGGTGCCTGCCGCTGGATTGGCGATTTCCAGAGTCTCGCGGAAAATCCGCGCATCCTTCCAGACGGGATGCGGAGCAGGCGGAGGCCGATTCAGGCACATTCAGACTGAAATCGCACAGCCTGCATGACTGCCTCCACCTCGATGTCAGTATTCCACCAGTGGCTGCTTGCCGCTCCGGCAGGCAAGGCTTCGGCTTGCGCCATCATGTTGCATTGTGATGACTCCTTGCCCTGCACGCATTTGATCCGGGACATCGCCGATTACCTCAACGAATACGATGACGACGGCGACGGGCGCTGGCTGCCGGCCACCCCGGACTTGGTGGAAAAAATCGCGCGGGATGAGAATCACCGGCGCTTGCTGGGCATGTCGCGGATCGGCACCGGGCACGCTGGAGATCCCCAGGCCGGATATCGGGAAACCCTAACGGGTCTAAACCAGCGCGGCCACGTGGTGTTTCGTTCGCCCGGGGTATCCTACGAGGAGCCGGACCTCGCCAACACCTTCCATGCGGGAGTCGGCCTCCCGCACGAAATCCCGGGCGAATGCCATTTAATTCTGAATTCCGCGCTCATGGATCATAAATGCATTGCTCATATCATCGGAGATGTTTTTCTGGAGTGGTTCCACTGCGAAACGCACCGCAGCACCCCGATCCATGAAATCCGCTGATGTTTGTATGACGATTCAGAATGCAGGCCCAGGCTGCCGCCCGGCATCCTGTGGGTTGCCGCAATTCCGCCCATGAATGTCTTGGCTCTTACCATCCTGGTGTCCTCCTGCCTTGCCGGCTTGTTCATCGTGTGCTTTGCGGTGGAGATCCACCGTGCCCGGCGCACCAGCCCGGAAAGGGATTCGTTCCTGCCCTTGGATCCTGCAACGCCTCGCGTGACCCGGCCGCCGGACTCTAACACAACCCAACCTCCATGACCACCCCCATCACCTACGACGACAAGTCGGTCCGCCGTTTCATGATTGCCTCGCTGGCTTGGGGCGTCGTGGGCATGCTGGTGGGGATCCTTGTCGCCACCCAGCTCTCGTGGTGGCAAATGAACGGCAATTTCCTCGCATGGCTCACCGGCGGTTGGCTCAAATCCGACGGGATTTCCTTCCTCACCTTTGGCCGACTGCGCCCGCTGCATACCAACGCGGTCATCTTCGCCTTCGTCGGCAACATGATGTTTGCCGGCATTTATTATTCCACTCAGCGCTTGTGCAAGGTTCGCACCGCCTCGGACCTGCTCTCCGCGATCCATTTCTGGGGCTGGCAGATCATCATCGTGGCCGCCGCCATCACCCTGCCCGCCGGCTTCACCCGCGGCAAGGAATACGCCGAGCTCATCTGGCCTATCAATATCTGCGTCGCCCTCATCTGGGTGGTCTTCGCCATCAATTTCTTCTGGACGCTGGCCAAACGCAACGAACCGAGCCTCTACGTCGCCCTCTGGTTCTACATCGCCACCATCGTCACGGTCGCGATGCTCTATATCATCAACCATCTGTCGCTGCCCACCTCATGGACCCATTCCTATCCGATTTTCGGCGGGCTGCAGGACGCCCTCGTCCAGTGGTGGTATGGGCACAATGCCGTGGCCTTCTTCCTCACCACGCCGATTCTCGGCATCATGTATTACTTCCTGCCCAAGGCGGCGAACCGACCGGTGTATTCCTACCGGCTCTCGATCATCCACTTCTGGTCGCTGGTTTTCATCTATATCTGGGCCGGTCCCCACCATTTGCTCAACACCGATCTGCCGTACTGGCTGCAAATGTTAGGCATGACCTTTTCCCTCATGCTGTGGGCTCCCTCATGGGGCGGCATGCTCAACGGCCTGCTCACGCTGCTCCGCACCGATCCGGTGCTGCAATTCTTCGCCGCCGGTGTCACGTTTTATGGCATGTCCACCTTTGAAGGTCCGTTGCTCGCGATCCGCCCGGTCAACGCACTTTCGCATTACACCGACTGGACCATCGCCCACGTCCACGTCGGAACCCTCGGCTGGAATGGCTTCATGGCCGCAGGCATGTTCTACTGGCTGGCCCCGCGCCTGTGGAAAACCCCGCTCTGGTCGCATTCCCTTGCGATCATCCATTTCCGCATCGCCATCACCGGCATGCTGCTCTACGTCGTCGCCCTGTGGTGCGCCGGCATTTCCCAAGGCCTCATGCTCAGTCAGCTCGCCGATGGCGGCACCACCCTCAAATATGAATTCATTGAAACCCTGGATAGCATCCGGATCTTCTTCATCCTGCGCTCGATCGGCGGCACGCTCTATCTAGCGGGATTCGTGCTGTGCGTGATCAACATTTGGAAAACCGCGCGCGCGGGTGAAGCGCATGATGAAACCGTGGAGGTGACGATTCTTGAGAGCACCCGCAAGGATGGCATGGGTTGGGGGGAAGCCCTCCTCAGCGACCCGCTGGCCCATGTTTTTCTGGCGATGGCCTTTGTTATTCTTGCGTTCTTCCTGCCACCCCACGCTGACAAGGCGGCGCTGCTGGTGGCGGCCCTGTTGAGCTACAAAGCCTATACGGCGTTCCAAGCCTCGAATGACACGTGGACGAATTGGCACGAGCGCCTGCTTGAAAACTACCTGCCCTTCACGGTGCTGGTTTTCGTCGCGGTCGCCATCGGCGGTGCGATCCAAATCATCCCGACACTCATCGTCAAGCGCGAGAAAAACATCGAGGGCCGCCTGCAGGAAATCTACACCCCGCTCGAACTCGCCGGCCGCGATGTATATATTGCCGAAGGTTGCTATAACTGTCATTCGCAGATGATCCGCACCCTCGCTCCCGATATCATGCGCTACGGTCGCGCCGGGGTCGGCGATGATTACTCACACTTCGGCGAGTCGCTCTTCGACCATCCCTATCAGTGGGGCTCCAAACGCACCGGACCGGACCTCGCCCACGAAGGCGGCACCATCGCCAAGGATGCCACAACCATGCGCGTCGGCCAACGCGGCAACGACTGGCATTGCAACCATTTCCTCAACCCGCGCGCGCCCTCGCCCAACTCTAACATGCCAGCCTTTCCGTGGTTGTTCGACAAGGAGACCGACGTGGCATCGTTGCCTCGCAAGATCGCCGTGCAATCCCGGCTCGGCGTGCCGTGGCCGGCCCTCAGCCCGGATCAAATCGCTGACAGCGTCGAATCCCAGGCGCAGGAAATCGCTCGCTCGCTCGTCGCCGCCAAGGTCTATCTGCCCGACAAGCCGGACCTTCAGGGCGACGCGCTGCGCAACCACCTCGCGAAATCGCAGGTAGTGGCCGTGATCGCCTACCTGCAGAAACTCGGCGCTTACCGCGATGTCAGCAAAGGCGGACGCCCCGAGCCGTCGATCCTGGATCCGGACTCGCACCGCAAGGCCGCCACAACCCGCTAGCTCTAACTGTCCAACCACCGCCATGTTTCAACGTGTGATAGTCGAAGATTGGGCTCTCAACCTGCCGGTTTTTTCGTTGGTTTTTTTCGCCGGGCTATTCGTACTGTTGAGTGTTCGCGCGCTGCGTCTGGGCGCGGCCGAACGCAAGTACCTCGCATCCCTGCCACTGGAGGAACAGCCTGCAGGCGGGGAGAGCGATGGCGAACATGGCACCATCGGCACAGCCGCCAACAGGCATCGCCAAAAGCACAACCCGCAACCCTGATCCTGCGATGAACCAACAACCCAAGCGCGGTGATTTCGCAAAAGAAAAAGGTGAGATTGTCCTCCGCGAGCACGAATACGACGGCATCCAGGAATACGATCAGAAACTGCCGAACTGGTGGCTGTTCACGTTTTACGGAGCCATCGTCTGGTTCGTCGTCCTGTGGGTGCTGTACTATCAGACGAACCTGTTCCAGGACTCCCACGAGCTGGTGAAGGAACAAATCGCCGCAATACAAAAGGCTAAATCCGCCGAACTAGAAAAAACCCTGGCCACCTTGAACGACGCGAAACTTGTCCACGAATGGGCCACCAACCCGCAAGTGGTTGCCGCCGGTGAAGCGACTTTCCTCACCAATTGCGTGCCGTGCCATGGTGCCGATCTCAGTGCCACCATCACCGTAGGCACTATCAAGGCACCACTGCCCGGACTGCCCCTCAACGACCACCAATGGAAATTCGGTGGCAAGCCGATGCGTATCTTCCAATTGATCAACGAAGGCTCGCCACCCGAAAGCACCGGTAACAACGGTGCCAAGATGCAGGTCTGGGGTCAAACACTCAGTCCCAAACAGATCGCCGAAGTGGTCGCCTATATCATCTCGAAAATCCCGGAGGACTTCAAGGACATCCCCGCTTCCGGTCTTACGGAAGTTCCCTGATAAAGATATTGCGGAACCACAGGGTGTTGCCGTGGTTCTGCAATTCTATCTGGCCGGTCGGAAAGATCGGCCGCCTGCGGTCCCAGTAGTTTTCCAGCGTGACGTTGTCCACGACGAGTTGGTCGTTCAGCTGCACTGTCACCTTGGCGCCCACCATCCTGATGTGAAATGTATTCCACTCGCCAAGCGGCTTGTCGGCGCAGACGGTCGGATTACGCGGGTTTTGCTGGTTGTTATAAGCCTCTTCCGCAGAAACTGTGGGTGGTTTAGTGCTCTAACGGGTGTTTGGAGGTGAAGGTTTCGAGGCTGATGGAGCGGGAATTCTTAAACTCTTCAGAAAGTTGTCCACAACGAGCCGCTTTAAGAATGGGATTTATCTCGTCGGAGAAGCGGCTCGTTGTGGGCAACTTTCTGTCGGGCCGGTCTGGAGACCGGTCCGACATCGGAAATTCTTAAAAGCATTGTGATGACGGGCAGCCTCGGCAAGTCTTCTTGGTCAAAACAAAACAACCACGACGCCCGCCATCACGCTCAAGACCCTACTCAGCATTGTTCACCCGATCAAGTCCTTTGTTTACCAAAAGGTCGGACTGGTCCGCGGAAAACTCGGTTTAGTCATCGAAGTCCAGATCGTCCCCCGCCAAAACGCCAAGCCCGTCTGCTCAAACTGCCGCTGCAAGGGATCCGCCTACGATCACATGCCAAACCAGCGCACCTTTGACTTCGTTCCCCTCTGGAACATCCCCGTGCGCTTGCGCTATTGCATGCGCCGCGTCGATTGCAAAACCTGCGGCGTCACTGTCGAACAGATTCCCTGGGCCGAAGGCAAGCACCAGAGCACCAACGCATTTCGTCTCTTTCTCTCCCGGTGGGCCAAGCATCTCAGTTGGAAACAGACCGCGAAACAGTTCCACACCTCATGGGACACCGTGTTCCGCAGCGTCGACTGGGTGGTGAAATACGGACTTATCCACCGTTGCATGGATGGCATCACGGCCATCGGAATCGACGAAGTAGCATACACCCTTGGTCACCATTACATGACCCTGATATATCAAATCAATGACGGCTCAAGACGCCTCATCGGCATTGTCAGGGACCGTAGGGAAAGCTCCCTGACAGAATGGTTCAACACCTTGGGACCTGAACGCTGCGCCGCCATCACCATCGTCTGCTCGGACATGTGGAAACCCTATCTCAACGTCGTCAAACAAATGCTCCCCCTGGCTTTGAACATCCTGGATCGCTTCCACATCGTGAAAAAACTCAATGAAGCCGTGGATGAAACCCGCCGCCAGGAAGCCAAGAGACTCCACGACCAAGGCTACGATCCAATCCTCAACAAATCGCGCTACTGCTTTCTGAAGCGACCGGAAAATCTCACCATGGGACAGAGGACCCGGCTCGACGACATGCTCGCCTATGATCTCAAGACCGTAAGGGCGTACGGCCTCAAGGAAGCCTTTGACGTGTTCTGGAAATACACCAGTCCGCGCCACGCCAGGGAATACTTGAAAAACTGGTGTAGCAAGACGATGCGCAGCCGAATCGAACCACTCAAAAAGTTCGTCAAAACCCTGCGCAAGCACGAGGAACTGCTCATGAACTATTTTGAAGCCAAAAAACTCTACAACAGCGGCATGGTGGAAGGGTTCAATTTGAAGGTAGGGCTAACGATCCGCAAAGCCTTTGGATTCAGGAACTTCTGCCATTTGCAAACCGCCCTATATCACCAGTTAGGCTACCTTCCAGAACCCAAAACCACCCACAGATTTTGCGGATGAGCCACGTGGTCGAAACCACAACCACCAACCATCACTTCTCTGACTCATGACTCATGACTCATGACCAATGACTAACCAACAACATTATGAAAACACAGAACATCATCCAACCTCTAAGAAATCATCTCAAACCCCTCGCCCTCGCGGTCACTGCGGGGGTGTTGCTAATGTCGCACACGCCCGCCGTAGCGGACATCACGCTCACGGATACCGGAACCGTCTGGTGGGCCAACTCCAGTAACGCCACGATCATTAACTCCTTTACCGCCAATGCCTCGGCCAACGTCCTTGTCGTTAGCGTTAGCTTGCGAACTACTGTCCAGCTCAACAGTGGTAACGCCCCCGTCGTCACCTACGACGGGGTACCCCTGACTGTTGCCGCAAGTGCGTTAGGCTTCAACGCCAACTATATCAGCACGGGTATTTATTACATGTTCAATCCGCCTACGGCATCCGCCAAGGATCTGACGGTAAGTTTCCCTGCGGGCGGCAATTTGAGTTACGCTGTCGATGCTTATACGCTTGGAGGAGTTGACACCAGCAAACAGCCGGAGTTGTTCCCGGGTTGGACTGCGACCACGCTTGCAGTTTCAGGCTCCAATCCTACATCCGTTAGCGTCACGCTGAGCAACCTTATTTCAGGCTCTTGGGTGGCGTCCTCTGCAGGCTTCCGCAATACGAACAGTACTAATTCCTTTTCCTCCTCCGTCACCAGTGGCAGCTTTGGTGTGCTCAACACCAGCGGCCCTGTCGGTCCCATTGGCTTCATCAGCACTGGCAACCTCTGGGCACAAAGGACCTCGGACACTATCGGTGCCGGCGCGCTGGTCGAGAATGTCACATCCCCGAGCGTGACCGTCGAGCACACGGGGGGCGCTGTAGGTGCCCTCTTCAACGTCGCGGGAGTAGCTTTTGCGCCGCTGGTAGGTCCCGGCTACACCATCAGCGGTACGATCAGCACCTATGACGCACCAACAGGGCTTCCGGACGGCGCTCTCGTTGAACTGAAGGTGGGTGGTATTGTGCACGCCCAAAAGACCGTCCCCAGTGGGGGAGCCTATTCGTTCACGGTCCCGGTCGGGACCTACACCATCCGGGCCAGCAAGTCTCCGTATCTCCCGATCGAGTCGTCAGCCATCAGCATCACCACCGCGAACGTCACGCAGGATCTCACTCTGCCCCAAGACACCATCTCGCCCGTGTGGGCCAGTGGTTGGCCCAAGGCCACCGACGTCGGCTCCACAGGCTTCTCAGCCCGCGTTACGACCGATGAGATCGGCACCGCCTATTACGTTGTGGTTGCCAATAATGACCCCGCCCCCACCTCTGCCCAGGTGGAAGCCGGCCAGAACAACAGCGGTGGTGCCGCCCTCAAGTCCGGCAGCATCAGCATTACAGCAGCCAATACCGAATTCTCCGCCGCCGTCACCGGCCTCGCCCAAATCAGCTTCTTCGATGCTTACTTCGTCGCCAAAGACGCCGCCGGCAACCTGCAACTCCTCCCGGTCAAAGTCGATATCGCCACTCTCCAAAATCTCTACACCGAGAGCTTCGTCGGCGGCACACACAACCAGCAGCTTAGCCTCTCTCCCGTCGGGTGGGAAGCGAATTATATCGTCCAGATCCAGATTGCTAGTGTTCTGTCGCAGAAATAACTATTCATTTATGCCACCTTGCGTTTCTTGCGGTTCGTGCAGCCAGGGCTGATTTCTTCAAGCCGTTTCCGACACTTC
>JAPLUJ010000534.1 GCA_026397695.1 Verrucomicrobiota bacterium
CCGTTTTGCCAGCGCCCACGGCCGGGACACCGAGTTTTTCATCGTGCAGCAAGGCGGCGGCGCGGGCGGCGTAGGCTTGCGGCAGGATGCGGAAATTGATGAACCCGGGACCAGCGATGTCCGCAGTGGCGAGACCTTCGAGTGCGAGATGGTCGATGATTTCCTGGGCCAGCGCGCGCGGGTTGGTCTTGCGCTGCTTGGCGAGCACCATGGCGGCATTCGTCTGATAGTCCCCGAAACGCAGGTCCGCAGTGGCGGTCACGATGGCGGGGGCCGGCTCACCGAGCGTGATGGCAAGGGCGGCGGCGAGGCGGGATTCAAGGTTTTGCAGAAGCGTCATGGCGGGCATGGGAATCCCGGTCTCCTTCATCGGGAACCGGGCACACCCACACGGGACGTCTTGCAAACCGGAATGGCAAGAATTTCCTCGCGTTGTTCTGTCCCGCCGCGTGCGGACACCGGATCTTGGAAAGAGCAATGGTCCCGGTCCAAGGACTACTTCTTCGGGGCGGCTTGCGGGGCTCGCACGGGATCGCTCATCCGGTAGACGAGGGAGCCCTGCTTGGCGAAATACTCCACCCGGCCGTTTTCGCGCAGAAAGAGTTTCCCGCCGTCACCCATCCAGATGGAGGTGAATTGCTCGCCCACACCGTGCTCGGAAACCATGGCGAACGCATACTTGCCATCGGCGAGTATGCGGGCGACATAGACCGGACTCGTGCCGCCGGGCGCAAAGGTCAACTGACTGACAATGGCGTCAAATCCCGGACCGGCTTTGCCGTTGACATAGACATGCGACGCACCGTCCTCGCCCATCGCCGCCCAGGCCGCGATCACGCCGTCCGGGCTGAAGACCAGTGAGCCGGGTGCCACGCTTTCGTAAGTCCCCACGGATTTGCCATCGATGACGACGTGTGTTTTCAGCCCTTCCTGCGCACAGTATCCGAACCCTTTCCCCGCCGCGCCGAAGCGGAGGCCCCACACGCGTTCGAAGGAAGATTCCTTGCGGCCGTCGATGACCGAGAAGCGTTTCTCCCCGTCCCCGGCGACGTAGGCCATGCGTTGGCCCGGGGGCGGTTCGAACACGATGCTGCCCGTGATCACCTCGCGATAAGGTTCCCCTTCTTTGCCCTCGCAGATGACCCGTGGCCGCGCGTCCTTCTGAATGGATTCAGGCGGCATCCCGACATACACGAACCGGTTGTCCCCCGCCGGAAAGAAGGTTTCCGGATAGCGGATCTCGTTGAAAGGGGGGCCTTCACTATTGTTCATCAGCATCACGACGTTGGTGTCGGTCCTGGCCGTGCAGGCCCAGCGGCCACCGTCGGCGGAGTGCATCAGCTCCCCGATCTGATCGCAGGGTTTCCACTCGGTTCCGCCTTGGGGAGCAGCAGCTCCACTGGGGCAGATGATCGCCTTCCATTTGTTAGTTGCGTCCCGCGTCGTGAAACCGAGATTCCTATTGGGCGCGCAGATGAGGCTGCCGGGATGGATCAACTCGTACTTCTTCGCCTCTTTCTTTTCCGGTTCCGGCACGAGGGCGATGCAATCCTTCCCTTGATCCCGGGCGACAAAGGCAAACAGATCGCCATCTTTTCCCGCTTCTCCCCGGAGCCACACCGGTGTGCCGACGCCAACTTTTTCGAATTTGCCGCTGGTAATCAGAGTGATCTCTTCCACGACGATACGCCCGCGGCAAGCCACCATCCCATCGCCGGTCTTCGCGCGGTACGAGAAATATTCCTCGGAGGCGAAGCGGAAATCCCATATCCCCCGGACCTGACCATCCTCATCGGCAGCCGCGTCATCGTACGGACCGAACTCCTTGTCGTCCACCACGCGATAGTTCTTCCCGTCCTTGCGGGCGGTGTAGGCAATGTGCTGCCCCAAGGGACTGAAAGCCACGTCGGCGATGGGCCAGCGGCCCCCAGCGATTGCGTAACCCGGGCTTTCCTTGCCGTCCACCACGACAAAACACTTGTCGCCACGCGCGGCGACAAAGGCATGCCGACTGCCCTCAGGACTGAAAATCGGGGTGCCTTTCGCGACCGAATCGTAGGTCCCGGACATGCTCTTGCAGTTGACGATCACCCGCCGCTTGTTAGTTTTCGGGTCCACGGTGACCGCAGTGAAGCGTTTCCCGTCCGGTCCGAGCCGGATGGACTCGGGCACGATGCCGGCGGCCTCGCCGAGAAGCTCACGCTCGCCGGGCGCGGCGGATGCGCACACCGCCAGGAGCACGGATACAACCGATACTGTGACAAACAGGCGTCCGCCCGTCGCGGATAACCGCCCATCTAACATGTTTTGCATGACCACTGCCATCGGGTTCTGTCGTGTGTGAGATCAGTTTGCCACCGGAACGATCCTCCGGCACCCGACCACGGGTGCCGAACCAACAGCATGCGGGTTTGGTTATCCGGCCACAGTCTCGGGGACATGCTCCAGCAGCATTGTGATGATCGCGTCGGTGTTGTGTCCTTCGCTCACCGCCGCAAAGTTCAAGCCCATGCGGTGCCGTAACACCGGATGAACAAATTTCCGAATGTCATCAAAGGTCACTTCCCGCCTTCCGTGCAGCGCGGCTTGCGCCTTGCCCGCCAGAATCAGCGCTTGGCCGGCTCGCGGACCGCAGCCCCAGCGGACCCAGTCCTTGATGAATTCCGGAGCACTGGCATCGCCGGGCCGGGTGGCCCGCGGGATCCGCGCCGCGTAGTTGACCACCTCGCGGCTCACCTCGATCTCACGCACGACTTTTTGAAATGCCAGAATGGAAGGGCCATCGACGACCTGGCTGAGTTGCGGCAGCGTATCCAGCGTGGTGGTCAGAAGAATCTTCTCCTCTTCGACCAGCGACGGATAACCGATCTTGACGAGGAAGAGGAACCGGTCGAGCTGGGCTTCGGGCAGCGGGTAGGTGCCTTCCTGTTCGATCGGGTTCTGCGTGGCCAGCACGAGGAACGGCTCCGGAAGTTTGTAGGTTTCCCCACCCACGCTGACGTGTCTCTCCTGCATCGACTCGAGCAGGGCGGCCTGGGTTTTGGGGGGCGTCCGGTTGATTTCGTCGGCCAGCAGGATGTTGGTGAAAACCGGGCCCTTGGCAAATGTGAAGTGCCGCTTGCCGTGTTCGTCTTCGTTCAACAGCGTGGTGCCGGTGATGTCCGTGGGCATCAGGTCGGGCGTGAACTGCACACGCGTGAAGTTCAGTGACATCGTCTTGGCCAGGCTGCTGATCATCAGCGTCTTGGCCAGTCCCGGAACCCCCTCGATGACACAGTGTCCTCGGGCGAAAAATGACGTCAGTACCTGGTCGATCACATCGGTTTGCCCGATGATGATTTTGCCCACCTCCGCTACGATTTTCTCTCTGGCCTGAGAGAGGGCGGCTATCGCTTGGTTGTGATCCTTGGGAACACTGCTTGTCGCTTCCATATTATTTGATTCAATCATTGTGATAACTCTATTTTGTTGTGTTTTCCTTGCTGTTCTTCATTGAATACTCGATCTATTTCTGAGGCGTGGATTCATCCGCCAGACGCTTGAAATAGGCATTGGCGATCTCCTCGTAGCCTTCGGGAATGCTTTCGACACGCCCGCCGGCATCGACCTCGCGTCGTTGCTTGTTTTCCGCCTGTTCCCGCTGGCGCACCTCCATGGCACTGGCAACGGCGTCACCGGCGTTGTCCACATGGCTGACGGCCGCGTCAAAGACCTGCCTGATCCCCACGCCGTCGCCACGCTTCCTCGCCGCATCGAGCTGTTCCAGGCGCTCGAGCGCCCTCTTCAGGTCGGTGGTGGGGAGGTTGTGTCGGTTCAAGGCCAGCATCAGGTTACGGATGTTTTCACGGAGTTCCTTCGTCTGCCCCTCAAACATCCTCATCTTGTTCAGCTCCTCCGGCGGCAAGCGGCCAGCCTGGGCGAAATCGGTGGGCTTCGACCCCGGCTTGGCGAGCCCCACGCTGGTCGCCTTCTGGTCGCCTTCGTCATCGACCTCGCCCTCCTCCTTGGGAGAATTGCTCATGCGGTTGGGCATGGTGACCTCATCGTCCTTCACGGCGGGTGCCTTGTTTGCGACCATCTGGCCGGCGGCCTGACCGCTGCGGCCGAGGCTGGAACGCCCGGTCGCCTTTTTCTTCGGATCAATGGATCTGGGACCCATTTTCCCGGTGGCCGCCATGCTGGAATACTTGTCGTCCATGGGAGAACCACCCGGATCGGTAGTGTCGAGCATCGCCATGCCGGCCTGTTCCACCTCAGGCTTCAGATCGCCCAGCGCTTTCTTAAGATCGGGAATGAGCAATGGGAGTTCGGCAGGCAACGCCGGAATTTTCGGGGGCAGCCCCTTGTCCTCCCGCGACTCGGCGGTTCCCCGCTCTTCGCCCGCCACCGCCCACTGGGGACCCATCGATATGATCTCTTTGGCTTTTTGGGTCATCAAGGTATCCATGTTCCAGGAGAAGTCCACC
>JAPLUJ010000383.1 GCA_026397695.1 Verrucomicrobiota bacterium
CAGTCCTTCCAGTGCACCAGGTCGCAGCTCACGGCGTGCCCCCAGCAGCGCTGGCTGCGGGCCCACCCGCCCTTGCCGTCGGGGACCTGCGGATCGAACTGATAGAAAAGGTGATACTTGCCGTCATGATAGATCGGCCCGTTCGGATCGTTGATCCAGCTCTCGACGCCGGTGAAGTGGTAGAGCGGGCGGTAGGGATCGTTCTTGATCGACCACTTGCGGTATGCGAGGGCCGCACGCGAGTAGCTTTCGAGGTCGGTGCTCTTGACCACCGCGCGGTAGTCGGCCACTGGTCCAGGCAGCTCGGCCGCCGCCCGGTGGGCGCAGATCACAACACTTCCCAAGGCCGCCATCAACGCCATGACACAGCGCCGTCGGCGATCCCAGGATCCTGATACCGATTGGGTATTCTTCATACGTTTGTTACTTTCATTTCGCCTCGAACACGCAATCTCCTTGGTAGATGGATTTCATTTTCCAGGCCGTCACTTGTTTGACCACCAGATCGAATGCGAGGAAATTGCTTTTTGGTTGCGGGCCGTTGGAAGAGCCGGTGGCCGGACCGGCCTGCCTGTCGTAGCCTTGGCAAATACTGGGGGGTGGGGAAATGGGGGTTATTCCACTGACGAAACATCGGATTGAACCGTCGGTTTGTCTCATGATCCTCCGGGCTTGGTCTTGCCGCGGCCGGCGTATTTGGACCAGACCGGTTTGTCGTAGAGCATCTGGAGGAAGATGCCGCCGATGACCGGGCGGGCGGTGAACCCGCGTTTCTTGCCGGTGGAGGTCCAATACCAGTCGGTTAGGGGCGAGCAGTCCGGGGTTTCGCGGATGAAGCGGTCGACCGGGGCGAGGATGGCGTCGAAGTCCCGGCGGTCCTGGGTCAGGGTGGCGGTCCACAGGGTCCAATCGAGCTTGGTGTAGTCCTTGCGGTTGTCGAGTGGCAGGCCGAACTGGTTCTGGACCTTGAGGTAATGGTCCATCTCCTTGCGGCGGACCTCGTCGGGGAACAGGTTGAGACCGAGGATGCGGTCCCAGACGAGGTTGTATTTCTGGCTCCATGTGCCTGGGCGGTCGAAGGCGAGGCGGAAGTGGTCGCCGTCGTCGGCTTCCTTGACCCAGCGGGCGGCGAATTCCTTGGCGAGCTTGGCGTACTCGGCGGCGGCGGCGGATTCGCCGCGCAATGCGCACAGCTTGGCGAAGGCGCCGAGGGCGCAGATTGCCTTGGCGGAGAGGTTGACGTTGTGGGCGAGGTGGCCGGCGAAGTCGTCGGTGCACAATTGGTTTTCGGGGTCGAAGCCCTTGGCCTTGAGGTAATCGGCCCAGCGGACGAGTTGCGGCCAGTAAGCGGCGGCGAAGTCGGCGTTGCCTTCCATCTGCGCGAGTGCGCCGAAGAGGATGAGCAGGTTGCCGCTTTCCTCGACCGGCATTTGGTTTTCCTCGGTGCGCTCGCCGCCGCCGTAGCGCTGGCCATTGGCGTGCGGGTAGGTGCCGAGGTCATGCGGGGCAAACGGGAACTTCCAGCGCTCGGACGCGGCGTAGTTCATGAACGGGACGAGAAACGCCTTGGTGAGGGTGGGTCCGAACAGCAGGAACTGCGGGGCCATCGGATAGAAGACGTCCGAGGTGGCGATGCAGCCGTTGCTGTGGTTCTCCTTGGAGAACTGGAGCGGCTGGCCCTTGGCATCGGCGACAAACTTGCCGGCGGCAAAGCAGTGACGGTATGAGAGCGCGCCCAGGCGGGCGTAGGGAACGCCGCCGGCTTTGGTTAGGTCGGCGGTGAGTTCGGCGTCGAAGTCCGCGCAGCGCTTGGCGAGAGACTCGTAATCCGCGGCTGATGCCTTGAGCAGGTCCGCCGCCTCCCAACCGTTGCGCCGCCAGTATGGCCGCAGGTTGACGCCGAGGTATTGGATTGAGAACAAGTCGTCGTAGGCAAGCATCAGCCAGCGCGAGACCGGCGCGGACTCGACGCTGCCGAAGTCGAGGGCCAGCCCGAGCGCCACGTCGTGGCCCGCGGGTTCCTTGCCGGTGGCCCGGACCTGCAGGAACGGGGTGGGCTGCTGCGACTTGGGTGCGGCCACGTAGAGATATCCCCAGTCGATGCGCAGGTCGTCGCCGGCCTTGCCTAACACGTTTTGTTCCGTCGAGCCGACGCGCAGCACGGTGAGGTCGCCGATGCCAGGGATTTCCTCCGGCTTGACGGTTTTGTCGGGGGTGTTGACGGCGAGTTCGCCGCTGGCGGAGAAGTCCACGGTCACCTTGTGGGGTTTGCCGTCGGTGGCGGCGATTTCGTAGGTCAGGTAGGTGACCGGCCGGGCGAGGACATCGAGGTCGTCGGGCAGGCTGGGGGTGGTGAAGGTGAGGCGCAACGAGATCCCGGCGCCCGCGAAGGAGTAGATCGTGCGGGTGGGGGTGAGTTCGAGGTTGGATTGGGGGAGGGGTTGGTCGGGATCCTCCGGTTTGCCCATCAGGCGGTAGGCGGTGCCGTCGATATTGACGCGGCTGTCGAGCCGGTGCGGCTTGCCGGTCCAGTGGGTGGTCGGGCCGTCGGTGAGCCGGCATGCGACCAGCGGCACGGACGGTGGGCGGCTCGGCACGGACGGTGGGCGGCTCGGCACGGCGGCGGGTGCTGCGGGAGCGAGCGAGGTGGCGGCGAGGGCTAACAACAGGGCGGATGGTTTCATGGCGGGCGGAAGGGATTGGTGGCGGGGGAGAAAACGGATTCGGACGAACTGATTTATCATGCGGACGGAATTTACTCCATTTCCAAAGAAAGCCGGGAGCAGGTCGGTAGGCGGGCTGCCCAATCCTGTTCAATTAAGAAATTCGTATGTTAGAGCGGTCTGGCGTAGGTGGCGCAGCGGTTGTGCCAGCCTTGCTCCCAGCGTTTTTCGCCGCGGGCCTGGGGTGAATTGGCGATGCGGCGCGAGAGCAGGCGTTTGGCGGAGGCGGCGAATTCCGTCGCCGCAGGGGCACCGGCGGGGACGTTCTTCATGCCGCCCAACACTTGCAGCAACCCCCATCCCTGGCCGTTGTAGCGTTCCGTTGCCACGGTGCCGTCGCCCTTGAAATTCACATAATCTATCAACGCGTAGGTTCCATGCGGAGTGGTGGCGACCTTGCGGTAGTTCGCCTCGATGCGTGCTTTTTCGCGAGCGGGTGCGGCGGCGAGGATTTTCGGCAAGGCGGCGCGTGACCGGGCGATGATGAACTCCGTCTGCAAGGCGACGGTTTCCGCCAGCCATTGGCGCAGGGCGGTGAGGCGCGGACCATTGAAATCCTGTTGGAATGCGGCCTTGGTGGGCCACGGGCTGTGGCGTTCCAAGGCGACGGCCGGTGGTTTGGCTCCTTGTTGTTTGGCGTAGGCGACAAAGAGTGGCCAACTTTCCTCGAAGCGGCCCTTGAAGCCGGCGGGATACCAAATGAAGTGGCCGATGCCCAGCGACGGAAACTCCTCGCCCGCGTTCCATGTAGTTAGGCCGGAAACGCTGCCGGCGCATTCGTTCTGCCATATTTTCCGACCGATCACCGCCTTTTGTGCGGCACTCAAATGGGCTGTCGCCGGATTGTTAGAGACGGCGGGCGGCGCTGCGGCGGTGAGTGCGCTCGCCGCGAGCAGAACGATTCCAATACGCATGAGACAGGCTTGCATGGCGGTAGGCTAACGATATGGTGGTCGCCGCCGCAAGCGCGCTTCCTCATGTCCCGCATCCCTTGGGGATATGGCCCTCGCCCTCAACTGCCTGCTCACCATCGGGTTTTTCGGGCTGACCGTTTGCGTGCTCCGCCGTTTCGGGATCGACCTGATCCCGAAATAAACGCGGTTTTTTCCCAAAATCCGGCGATTTCCGCAGGCAATCGCCAGATAAGGCCAGATAACGCTTGCCAGATGACAGGATTTCTGCTTTGACACGCGGCCCGGCCGTCATCCCGGGTTCACCTTCCAACCTATCAGATTTGAGCGAAAATGCCGCGTCCATGCTTCCCGCAAACGTCATCCCGTTCGAGCAAGCGCCGCCGCTTTCGCAATTCCCCGGTTCACCTATGAAAAGTTATCTGCTCGAAA
>JAPLUJ010000506.1 GCA_026397695.1 Verrucomicrobiota bacterium
CTATGGTATCCTTGATATCATTTTTGATGCCCTCGAAAAACCTGTGAACCATGGGTGCGGCCATGCGTCCACCAGAGACCGTCTCGCCCGGCCGACCTTCATAAAGAACGGCAAAGGCATATCGCGGATTGTCCTCCGGCAGATATCCCGCAAACCATGCAAGCCGCTGGGACTTCGCCTTGGGCCCCCACTGGGCAGTGCCGGTTTTACCACAGAGTTTGGTATAACTAAGTGCCCCGCTCTGGCCGGTGCCACCACCCGAATTGACCACATCGCACATCCCTTCGTGGACGGTTTGCACGGCTTTTGGATCCAACCCAAGCCAATTTTTCCTCTCGGGAACCGGCGCTTGGGTGACCCGGCCGCGCGTATCCTGGACCTGGCGCAAGAGTTGCAGTTTGGGCAGGGCACCGCCGTTGGCGATCCCGGCCATGGCTTGGGCCACCTGCAACGGCGAGGCCAGCAAGCTGCCCTGACCGATCGACATGTTAGCCGTATCACCGTCGAGAATCCGGCGTTTCTCATGCTTGAGCATCCACTCGTCGCTCGGCACCAACCCCGGGGTCTCACCGATCAATGGCAACCCGCTGCGCTCGCCGAATCCCAGCCGCCGGGACAGGCTCAGAAATGCGCTGGGACCGACCTTGATGCCGACTTGATAGAACCAGGTGTTGCACGAGCGGGCGAGTGCGCGTTTCACATTGATCGAGCCCTCCGGGATGCGCGTCCAATTGTTGAACACCGCGCGTCCGATGCTGATAGCCGCCGGGCAATCGATCAACGAGTCCTCGGTGATGGTGCCGTTGTTGAGTGCGGCGAGCGCGATGATCGGCTTGTAGGATGAGGCGGGCGGATAGGCGGATTGGAAAGCGCGGCCGAACAGCGGCTGGGAGATATCCGTTTCTAATAACTTGAACTCCGTGTCACTGATGCCGGGAATGAAGCGATTCAAATCGAACGAGGGCCGCGAGGCCATCACCAGCACCTCGCCGGTGATCACATCAATGACCACGAAGGCTGCCAAGCGAGATCCAGCGTGGTTACCAACGTGCCACCCGGACGCGGCCGCTTGACTTGTTCTTCTAGCAGCTTATTGCCGTTCTCATCGAAGAGCAGTTTCTTCATGCCGGGCTCGCCGGTGAGCTGGCTGTTGAAGATTTTTTCCAAGCCGGCGCGTCCCTCGGATTCCTCCCACAGCGGCTCGTTGAAATTGATCGGACCGGTGGGCAATTTGCCGACGCTGCCCGAGTAGCCGATGATGTGTGCCGCGATCTCACCCTGCGGATAATACCGGCGGTAGAGCGGATTGAGGATGAGCCCTGCTGTGAGTTTGGACTCGATCGCACGCGCCTCCTTCTCGCCGATTTGTCCGGTCACTAACAATGGCAACCAGCGGCGGTGCCGGTAGTGGTCATATAACTCGTCGTCCGTCTTGAGCGGCGCATTCTTCACCAACGTCTGGAGCAAGCCGAGTCTTGTCCGCGCCCATTGGATCACAAAGTCCCGGTCGGCGTTTTCAAACTGCCGGAACTGGAGGGCCACCTGATAGGCAATCTGGTTCTGGGCGAGCGGCTCGCCATCGCGATCCACGATCAGGCCGCGGGGGGCGGGGATCTTCAGGGTGATCGTGCGGGCGTCCGGGCGGGTGCTGATCGCCCCGTCCGCAGGACCACGTGCGGCGGACGCTTCATCAGGAACCGTGGCGGGAGCCCTATCATGCGCCGCGCTCGGGGCATTGGCGAGCACCTTGCTTGGCGGATTCCGGCCATACAGCGGTGCCACCGCGAGCAAGAGAGCCAGCGAAAGTCGGCGAAGGAACGAAGCGCACACCATGGGTATGGGAATGATTCTATACCTGAAATCCGCTCCGTGCAATCTTCAATCCAGCTACCCTCCAAATCACCGTCGGCGAATAATGCTTTCGTTTTCCGCGACCATGTGTATGTTTTTTCTGCCATGAAAACCCTCGCGGTCGTTGTGTGTGTGATGCTCCCGGTGGCGGCCATTGCGGCACCCAAACCTCCGGAACCGCCACCCTTGGAAAAACCCAAGCCGCCCCCGGCGCAGATTGCGTCATCGGAAGGGATGCCTCCCCTGCCCTATCCGGTCGTCCCGCAAAAACGCCAGGAACGCAAAAATCCACCCCAGCCGCCGGTCCTGCTCACCAAAATCCGCACCGGCGATCCCGAAGACTGGGCCCGCACGCCCCACGATTTGAAAAAACTGTTGGAATGGATGAGCGGCGAGATGGGCGCGAGTTTCACTTCCAACATCAAGACCTGGGCGGAAATTTCCACCAATCCGCGTGACAACCCGGTCCTCTACCGTTCGGGCTACAAGCCTTTCAAGCTCGCGCCCGCAGAGGCCACACGCCTGCGGGAGTATGTGCGCAACGGCGGTACTGTGATATTCAACGCGCTCGTCGGCCACCCGGATTTCTATCAATCCGCGCTGGAGGCGGCACGGCAGATCCTGCCGGAAAACCCGGTCTATCGGCTCCGCCTCGACCATCCGTTGTTCCGTGCCTATAACGAAATCAAGGAAGTGAAATACCGCGAACGGGCGCTTCGCGACGGGGTGGTCACGGATGCCTATCCATGGATCGACGGCGTGGATATCGACAACCGCACGGCGCTCATCATCTCGCGCTTCGACATCGCGATGGGCTGGGAAAAAAACCGCCACGACAGTTGGGGCTATGAGGACGCCGATGCGCGGCGGCTCGGGGCGAACATGCTATCCTACGTGACCGCCATGCAGGAAGCCGGCCGCAGCGTCGGCAAGAGCGTGGAACTGGCGGATGCCGGCGGCAGCAAGGCGGGTAGCCTGCGCATCGGTTGGGTGGCGCATACGGGGCCGTGGAAATCCCGGCCTGCGGCGATGCCGATGTTGCTACGCAAATTCAACGTTGCCACCGGTGCGCCGGTTTCCTTCGAGTCGCGGGAGATTTCCCTATCAGACGCTTCGCTGTTTGAAACCCCCATGCTCTATCTAACTGGAACCACGGACTTCGCACTGGGTGAAAACGAACGGACGAACCTGCGCCAGTATTTGATGAAGGGTGGCGTCATGTTCGCGGAAGCCGCAGACGGCCGCGCCTCCTTCGATACCGCCTTCCGCGCGGAAATGGCCCAAGTCCTGCCCGCCAACCCGCTGGTGCGCGTGCCGGCGAATGCCTCGCTGCTCCATCAACCTAACGAATTAAGCACGGTGAAAGTGCGCCCGGCGCTGGCCGCCCAGCTCGACAACCGCCGCACCACCATGCCCGAATTG
>JAPLUJ010000002.1 GCA_026397695.1 Verrucomicrobiota bacterium
GATAGGCGATGGTGAAACCCAGCGACAACCCGAAGCCCGGAATGATGCGTCGTTTGGACATAAGGGGTGGCGTGGTGGTACAGGTGGACTTACTTGGCGCTGTAGATTTGATCAAAGGTGCCGCCGTCATCGAAGTGGGTCTTCTGCGCTTTGGCCCAACCGCCGAAATCGGCATCGACGGTCACCATGGGGAGAGGCGGCAGCTTGTCCACGAACCTCTTGGCGATATCCTTGTTGCGTGGACGGTAGAAGTTATTGCCAGCGATGTTCTGCGCTTCATCGGAGTAAAGGAATTTCAGATAGGCCGCGGCAACCACGGTGGTGGCGTGTTTGCGCGCGTTTTTATCGACCACGGCCACCGGCGGTTCGGCGAGGATGCTGAGTGATGGATAAACCACTTCCGTCTGGCCGGGGAATTCCTTCTCTATCAGATAGGCCTCGTTTTCCCAGGATAGGAACACGTCACCGATCTTGCGCTGGGCGAAGGTGGTGGTGGCGCCGCGGGCACCCGTATCTAACACCGGCACGTTATCAAACAGCCGGGTCATGTAATCCAACACCTTCCCTTCATCCTTGGAGAACGTCTTTTCGGCCCACGCCCATGCCGCCAGATAGTTCCAGCGTGCGCCACCCGAGGTCTTCGGATTCGGGGTGATGACCTGGACCCCGGGATTGACGAGATCACCCCAGTCCTTGAGCGCCTTCGGGTTGCCCTTGCGGACCACGAAAACGATGGTGGAGGTATAGGGCGCGCTGTTGTCCGGAAGCTTGGTCTGCCAGTCCGCCGCCAGGAGGTTCGCCACCTTGTGCAGCATGTCGATGTCGCCGGCCAGGGCGAGCGTGACGACATCGGCCTCAAGACCATCGAGCACCGAGCGGGCCTGCTTGCCGGAACCACCGTGGGATTGCTTGATTTCGAGCGTTCCGCCGTTTGCGGCTTGCCATTGTTTTTTGAACGCCTCGTTGATTTCAACATAAAATTCCCGGGTTGGGTCATAGGAAACGTTGAGCAGGGTGATGGTGGATTCGCCTCCTGCGGGCGTGCGGCTCTTTTTGCAGGCGGTGAGCGCAAGGATCGAGGCGGCGAGAGAGGCCGTGATGAGTGTGGTTTTCATGGAAATATATTAGGTTATGATGATGGAACGCATGGGGAATTGGTCTAGAACGAGAAGCGGATCGCTGCAGGCGGTCGATCAAGGCGATGGTAGTGGAATTACGTCTCCTCCGGCGACTGCCCACGATGCTGATTTCGGTGTGGTTGTTTAGCCGTTCGGTTGTCATGGTTTGCTGCGGAGTGTTAGCGTTCGGTTTTCCGTTGAGCGGTTACAGCTGTTCCTGTCAAACCTCCGTTGAGTGCGGTGGGAATTCGGTCTCTTGCGGCCTGGAATGCGGGCCTGACGCCAGTTGGTGAAGTGCCAGTTGGGACAGGCCGACGAGAAAACCGTCTGCGGGATCCGCCTTGCTCCGTGGGGAGGGGAGGTTTTTTGACGGACTAACGTCAGGAGGCGCGAATGGCGGAACAATTCCGTCACGACGCATTTTGCGTAGAGTGACTTCCACGACCTGGGAGATGCTGTAGCGGTCGAGAATATTGGCGATGGCGTTGCGGACGTCGATCATCAGCATCCGCAAGCCGCAGTGGTCCTCGTTCGGGCAGGTGCATGGCTGATAGGCGCTTTCACTGGCACAACAGATCGGGGCGAGGCGACCGTCCACCAAGCGGATGAGTTCGCCGACGCCGATTTGATCAGCGGGCTTGGCAAGTGCATAGCCGCCGAATTTTCCGCGGGTGGTCTCGACGATGCCAGCTTCGCGGAGTTCCTGAAGGATGCGTTCGACGAATTTGAGAGGGAGGCGGTTCGCTTCCGCGAGATCCGCCCCTGAGACCGTGCCTCTTCCCATCGCGGCGGCAATCCCAAGATTGATGGTGGCACGCAGTGCATACTCGGCTTTTTTGGAAAGGTGCATTCGGCTATGTGGACAAAAAAGTATAGAATATGCTGGCGGGCGCAAGAAAAAATAAAAATTCTCGAACTTTTCTATTAAATGATTTATTTACAATGAATTACATGAGCTCTTACAAACCCTTACGGCTCCGTTATAAGGCAGCATAGTGGCTTTCCTCAGGGATTTGCGTGGGTGGCAGGTGCATATCAGACCTATGAAACCATACCGAATTGTAGGCAGTGGCTTAATATTAATGCTGCGGAGCGGCTGCGTCAGTCACGTTCAGGACCTGCGATTCTCTATCTGATTTCCACGATCTCTTCGA
>JAPLUJ010000581.1 GCA_026397695.1 Verrucomicrobiota bacterium
GCCGACGCGGGTCGGCGCGGCTGCGGGCTTGGGTGAAACCACAAGTGGCAGCATGCGGTCGTATTCGCTTTGCGGCAGCAGATAGAAGGCCACCACTCCGGAGTTTTCGAAAAATCCCTGGTGCCAGATTTTCAAAAGCGAATCTGCCTCGGCGTCAAACAGCCCGGCCGCAATCAGATCGGCGCGGATTTGTTGGATGAACGCGTGAAGATCCGCGACAGGCGCGAGATCGAGTTTTGTTTCTTCCGCCGCAGCCAGCGCGGCGTGGGTGGCCCGCGGCTTGTCCGGCTGACGCCTATCTAACAGGTAGATATATGCGATGGGAAAGGTCGCGGATTTTTTCACGATGACGGAGGTCTCGGTGCTGGCGATGCAGTGCAGGGAATCGGGAGACGAGACCAAACCGTCATAATAGATGAAGCGCTCGCTTTCCAACCGATAGGTGGTCCACGGCGCCGAGCGTTGCATCTTGCTGCCAACGACGGTGAAGAGGGCGGCATCCTTGAGGCGGGCATAGGCGAGCCACTGGCCGGCAGCGAGTGGGGTTTCCTCGGGCGTGATCCAGCTTGGACCGTCAGGGTGCCGGTTCCCTTGGTTAGGCACGGGCGAGCCGAGCCAACCGCTCCAGGCGAGGGAATTGAAGCGGGGAACCGGCTTGGCCTTGGTCACGCCGGAATCGGTCGGCGCGGAGGCTGCCGGCCACCAGACGACGGGCACGCCGTCAGTGAAAGTGACGCTCACCCCGAGTTTCAGGGCCGGGCGGTCGGAATAGAAATAGATGAGCGGCTTATCCCAGGCGCCCGGCGACCAGTGCAGGCGCTGCTGGGGAAACTGGCGGTAGAAGAACTCGGGCAGGTTGCCCCACTCGGCCTTGCGGTTGAGGTTGGCGAATTTCTGCTCATTGAAGACAGTGAACACGCCCCACTCATGGACTGTTAGATCATGCTCCTTAATGTTAGAGATTGTCATCTGCGCGGGCTTGGCGGTGATGCTGCCGCTCCAGGCTCCGGCGAGTTGTTCCGGGCTCGCCACGTCGAAGATCTTTTCGTGCAGCTCACGGCCGCCCTCGTGGGAGACCCGCTCGCCGGCGGCCGATTTGGCGGGGAGTTTGGGCCCCTTGAAGGTGTAGCTGAGGGTGTAGTTTCCCGTCTGTTGGAACTGGCCCCTGAAGAGCGTGCCCTGAAGATCGGGGATATCCATGCGCCAGACATCACCGGGCTTGAGAAGCTTGAAGGCTTTGGGACGCACCGAGAACTCTGACCTGCTAGATTGCTTGAGGAGTTTCCCGTCCGGACCTTTGATCTCGAATATGGCGGACTGACTCGCGGGGGAATTGAAGAAATCGGGGAGATAGCGTTCGCGTTGCGACATATTCTGCACCTGCACGGTTAGAGAAATCGCCTGGCCGGGGCAGACCTCGGCCGGAACAATGAGGCGCAGCGCGATGCCATCGACCGGTTCGCCGAAGGGGACCTCCATCTCATCCGGAAGGGGTGGCAGCGCTGCCTCCGGGCAGGCGGCATTTTCCACAGGCGCGGCTAACGATAACGACAGCAGCAACATCAGTCCCGTGCCTGCCAGCCAACACCCCGCCTTGTTCCATGCGCTTCGTGTTTTCATGCACTGTAAAAACAGCAGTTTAGGGGCGGGGGGGCAAGGTTTTTGTACGGGAAAAAAACCACAGTTGGGGCGGCGGCATCACTGCCTGCAACCCCGGTTGCTTGAGGCGCTTCCTGATGTTCTTTCCATAGCAGAAATGCCGCAGTCGAGCCGACGCAAAACAAAACTATCAGAATTAGCGGCGGCTTCATCATTGGAAATAAAGATTGCAAGATGGCGGGCTTTCAATGGGGTTGCAGGGAGGAGCGGGCCGGGACGAGAGAGGATGTTGCTGAGTCGAGCTGTTTATTTGTTAGAAGAACTGGTCGGCCGACCGCAGACTCATGGAGCCACCTTGAGCCCGTTTGCAGCGGCAAGGGTCCTCTGGCGAAGGTCGAACGACAGCAGGGTGCGCGCCCCGCAGTGCAGGGCGGTGGCGACATGGAGGACATCCCATGATCGGTTTCCGCGCTGGATGGTGGCGGTTCTCATGAGAGGAGCTTATCTCATGAGATGCCACAGGGCAAGCGGGCAACGAGCCGTTATTGACGCGTGATCTGATGGGATGATCCGAATATCTCCTGTCTAATTGATAGCGGCGTTGGAGCGGGACGCTCCAACCACGGTCTGCCGCGGGACGCGACAGCCACGGTTCAGCATAACACACGCTTCACAAAAACTTTCCGGGATTGAGTATTCCGTTAGGATCGAGCGCGTGTTTGAGGGTTTGGTGGACGTCGAAGGACACCTCGCCGAGCGCCTGACGGCACCAGCGTTTTTTGGCGAGGCCGACGCCGTGTTCGCCGGTGATGGTGCCACCGTTTTCGAGCACCCAGTGGAACAGCAGATCGAGCGCGTGCTCGGCGTGTGCGCGGACTAACGGATCAGCGTAATCACCGACCATCAGGTTGGTGTGGATGTTGCCATCCCCGGCGTGGCCGAAACAGGCAACGGGAATGCCGGTCTGTTGTTCCAACTGACTGGCGAAGGTCACGAGTTCCACGAGTTTCGAGCGCGGCACGACGATGTCTTCGTTGAGTTTGGTGAGGCCGGTGTCGCGCAGGGCATAGGAAAACTCGCGGCGGAGTTGCCAGATGCGCTCGCACGACGCCGCGTCCGGAGCGCGTTCGATGAAACCCGCACCGAGCACTTGAAGCAGCTGATAGAGTTCCTCCAATTCGGCGGCCACGGCGGCCGGACGGCCGTCGATTTCGACGATCAGGTGGGCGTTGCCGGGAGGAAACACTGCGGCACCGAGGCGCTGGCGTGCGGCTTGCAGCGTGTAGGTATCGGTGATTTCCAAGGCGGACGGCAGATGGCCGGCGTTGAGGATCGCCTGCACGGCGGCGGCGGCCAGGGAAAACTCCGGGAAAACCGCCGCCAGCATCGCCCGGCACGCGGGTTTGGGAATGAGCCGCAGAGTCGCCTCGGTGATGACTCCCAACATGCCTTCCGCGCCGGTGAATATACCTATCAGATCAAAGCCGGTCTTGTGCTTGTGGAGACGGCCGCCGGTGCGCAGCACGCGGCCATCGGCGAGCACCACTTCCAGGCCTAACACATAACTCCGGGTCACCCCGTATTTCAAACAGCGCGGCCCGCCGGCATTGGTGGCGATGTTGCCGCCAATCGAGCATTCCTTCAACGACGCTGGGTCCGGCGGGTAGTCCCAGCCGATGGCATGGGCGGCCTCCTGCAAATCACCGGTGATGACACCCGGTTGCACGATGGCGACGCCGTCCGCCGGGTGGACGCCCAGAATCCGGTTCATGCGCATCACCGAGAGCGCGATGCCGCCATGCACGGGCACGCAACCGCCGACATACCCGACGCCCGCGCCGCGCGTGGTCACCGGAATGCCACGCTCATGTGCGAATGCCAACACCGCGGCGACGTCCGCCGTGGATTCCGCAAACACCACCGCATCCGGCGCATGACTGGCAGACCACTTGTCCCCGGAGTGAGCGGCGATGATGGACGCTTCAGCGGTGATCTTTTCCGCGCCTAACAGGGAAACCAAGGGCGCGAACCAGTCGGATGATGGAGGTTTCATGGGAAATAGAGGAGCAGGATGCTCCTGGCACGGTCTGGCGCGGGACGTGCCAGCCACTTTCAAGGATCAAGAACACGCAAGGATCTAGCACACGCAAGGATCAAAGACACGCGTAAATCTTTTTGTAATACTCGTCGGCCAGACGGTCCGCATCAAAGTAGGGTGCCACGTCGTTCATCGAGTTGAAAACTATGCGGCTCCATGCGTCGGGGTGGTCGTAGTACGTTGGCAGGATCCGTTCGTTGAGTGCCTGATAGAATCCGAGCATGTCGTGTTGGTCGCGGGCCTCGGGGCTGAGCGCGGGGTCCGCCGGCGGGATGATGAACGAGTTTTCCCCGTCCCTGGCGAACTCGCAGATCCAGCCGTCGTATGTGGAGAGATTGACCGAGGCATTCATCGCGGCAGTCATGCCGGATGTGCCGGACGCCTCGCGGGTGCGGATCGGGTTGTTCAACCAGATGTCGGAGCCATTTTTCAGGAGGCTGGAGAGTTCGAGTTCGTAGCCGACGAGCACCGTGGCGTTCGGATAGTAGCGGGTCAGACGGATGAGGTCGTTGAAAGTATCGAGGGCGCCGAAATCAAACGGATAGGGTTTTCCCGCCCAGATCATCTGCACGGGGTATGTCTGGTTGTTGAGCATGTTACGGAACAACTGGACGTCGCGGGTGATGAGGTCAGGCCGCTTGTAACCGGCAAAACGGCGCGCCCAAACGATGGTGAGCACGTCCGGTCTGAAAAGTTTGCCGGTCTGGTCGGCGACCACGCGAAACAGCCGTTCCTTCAATTCCCGCTTGCGGTGGCGGAGCATCACGGCATTCCCTTGGACACGGGCATGTTCCAATCCTTTGTCCGTCCAGTATTTCTTGTTCTGGGCGTTGGTGATGTGGGTGATTTCGCAGATGTTCGGATGGTCCCGCCACATCTTGCGTGTCACCTCGCCGTGGAGTTTTGAAACGGCGTTGGCAATGTGCGCGAGGCGCAGCGCCGCCAGCGAGTGGTTGAACTCCTCACCCACGATGCCGGTGATTTCGCGCACTTCCGGCTCCGGCACGCCGTCGAAAAACGAGAAATCGCACAACAGTTTGAAGTCGTGCAGTTCATTGCCCGCTGCTTCCGGGGTGTGGGTGGTGAATACGAGGCGTTTCTTCACTTCCGCGAGGCTGTGGTGCTTCGCGTAAAGATGGAAGGCGGCGGTCAGTCCATGAGCTTCGTTGAGATGCCAGACTGCGGGATCGACGCCGAGTTCGTCGAGCAGACGGGCCCCGCCGATGCCGAGGATGATATATTGAGCGATGCGGCGGAGGTGGTCATGTGCGTATAACCGATGGGTGATCGCGCGGGAGAGCAGGTCATTTTCCTCCACGTCGGTGCTGAGGAAGAACATCGGCACGGTGTTGAAGATCTCGCCCGGTAGGAACATTGCCTTCACCCACACCGGGTGACCATGAACCGGCACGGTAAAACGGATGCCGGTGTCCTGCAGAAACGCATACTCTTTCTTGCTGAACTGGATGGCCAGCTCGTGGTCCTCGCCGCGGACTTGATTGTAGTAACCGTAAGTCCAGAGAATGCCGATGCCGCATAGGTTCTGGCGCAAATCCGCCGCCGAGCGCATGTGCGACCCCGCGAGAAACCCCAGCCCGCCGGCATAGATTTTGAAACTCTGGTCGATGGCAAACTCGCAGCAGAAATAGACGACGCTTTGCGCGTATTCCGGCGCGATTTCGTAGTGATGCTGAAAGGGTTTCGGAAGAAATGATGAAGCCATGGTCAATGGGTGGGAGTAGGCGATAAGAAGTTGATGGGTCCGGATGGCAACCAGGGATGACGGTAACGCGCCCAATCTAGCACGATTTTGCGGGATCGGGCGGACATTTCCAGTACCATCTCACAGCATGCTGCATGCCGGATTCCCGGTTGGCAGCGGATTGCGGATAATTCCGGAGCCGCCATCCGGGATCCGCCTGGGTTGTCACGAGTGCTTGCATGGGACGCGCCGCGATGGTGCATGCCCCCGCCGCAGCGACCAGCGAAAATTTGCGCTCGGTCGCCAAAACGGATTTTCTCCCTGCCGCAAGATCGCTCCTCGTGGATCGCCGAGCGCTGGTCTTTATCATCCTGCCGCGATCCTCGTCCGTGTCGGCGACGGCTGTCCAGGCATGGTAAACGACGCGTTCCTGATAGTTCGTCGGTGCGTCATGATCGGGATCGCGGAAATCCTGCGCCAAAGGCCTCTCCCCGCGTTGACATCCGCTCCCTGCGCATCCACCATCCCACCCATGGACACGATGAAACTTCTCCTTGTCGCGACCGTCGCGCTGCTTTTGGGCGCGTTCGCGATGTCTTGGAAAGGCATGAACAAAGGCGTCAACAACGCCTCGCCGGATGCAATCGAGCGCCTCAAAAAACAAGTGACGGAACTCCGCCAGGAACAGGACAATCTCGAAATCCAAAGAAAACTCCAGCAACTCAAAACCACCCCGGCTCCCACCCCGGCGTCGAATGCCGCGGAAATCACGGCGATGAAGGCCCAACTCGCAGCGCTCAAGGCCACCGAAGAAAAAATCGCCGCGGAAAAAGGCACCGACAAGCGCGATACCAAGGTCGCCCAGGACGAAGAAGGTCTGCTCAGCCAACGCGAACTTGAACAAGGTGACTCCGAACTCCGCCGTGCCCGCATGATCGGCGAGGCCCTTCTGATAGGCCGCGTCAAGGAATACGTCGAGGACGCCCAATTCGGCGGCTTCATCACCTTCGAAATCGCCATGCCGGACCAAGTCCAGGAAGGCACCATCCTCGGCATCACCGCAAGACCGGAATCCTCGGCCAATTCAAGGTGTCCGAAGTCACCGCCGCCGGTGGCGTCGCCAACCCGCTCCCCGGCTTCGGACCCGTCCAACCCAAAGTCGGCGACGAACTCATCCTGCCACCGCAGTATTGAGGAAGCATCAGTCATTAGTCATGGGTCATTGGATAGAGAGCTTCGCGCATATTCTTCCTATGCCGATCTGCGACATTCCTGACTCTCCCCATAGCCGTTTCGAATTTAGAATTTAAGATTTAGACTTTTCTCTCCTCATGTCCACCACGGTCGGTCTCGTCTCGCTGGGTTGCGCCAAAAACCTGATCGACTCGGAAGTCATGATCGGCCACCTTGCGGCGGCCGGCATGGTACTCACCCCGGAGCCCGAACTCGCCGACGTGCTCATCGTCAACACCTGCTCGTTCATCGACATGGCCAAGCAGGAATCCATCGACGCCATCTTTGGCGCGATCCACGCCCGTAGGGACGACCCGGGCCGCGCACGCCAGAAAATCATCGTCGCCGGCTGCCTCTCGCAACGCTTCGCCACGCAACTCCCGGGCATCATGCCGGAAGTGGACGCGTTCATCGGCTTGGATCAAATCACCAAGGTCGCGCCGATCATCGCGCATTTGTTAGGAAAACGGAATGACGCCGAGGTCGCAAAAACCGAAGGCCCCGCCGCTACTAACGACCCGCGGGATTTCGTCACGCTCAAGCCGCAATACGTGCCGGACTCCATGACACCGCGGTTCCGTCTCACGCCCGACCACTATGCCTATGTGAAGATCGCCGAGGGATGCAACCATACCTGCTCGTTCTGCATCATCCCGCAAATCCGTGGCCGCCATCGGTCGCGCACGCAGGAATCCGTCGTCCGCGAAGTCGAGGCACTGGTGAAATCCGGCGTGAAGGAAATCAACCTGATCTCTCAGGACACCACATATTTCGGCATGGACCGCTGGCAGGGCGAGCGGCCGAAACCCGGCTCGCCGGTCGATTCCAGCAGAGGAGAATCACTGGGCACGCTGCTGCGCGCGCTCAACAACCTCGCAGGCGATTTCTGGGTGCGCCTGCTCTACACCCATCCCGCACATTGGTCGGACGAACTCATCCACACCATCGCCGCGTGTGACAAGGTGGTGAAATACGTCGACATCCCGCTCCAACACATATCCGATAGAATGCTCGCCGCGATGCAACGCGTCACGAGCGGCGCTTCCATCCGCGACCTGCTGCGCCGGATGCGCGCCGGCATCCCGGGCCTCGGCATTCGTACGACCTTCATCGTGGGATTCCCCGGCGAGACCGCAGAGGATTTCAACGAGCTGCTAGAGTTCATCCGCGAGTTCCGTTTCGAGCGCGCCGGGGTGTTCCAATACTCCAAAGAAGAGGGCACCCGCGCCTATCAGATGGTTGGCCACCTGCACCACATGACCCGCAAAAGCCGCTGGTCGCGCGCCATGGCCGAACTCCAACAAATCGCCGGGGAAACCAACCAGGCACAGGTCGGCAAACAGGTCCGCGTGCTGGTCGAGCAGCCCGGCGTCGCGCGCACCCCGTGGGACGCCCCGGAAATCGATGGCTCGGTGATGGTGGATGAATCACTGCCCGTCGGCCAATTCGCCACCATCACCATCGGCGGTTGGCGCGGCTATGATCTCGTCGCGGAGAAATGATGTCGTTTACTGAGTTATGGTGGACACTCCCTACCCGATCCCCTTCTGCAAATCCCTAACACTCCACAGCGTCCCCGCCGCCGCCTCGCCACTGCCTCGCAGCTTGCGCGCGCCGTCCTTGCGCCGCGAACCAAAGCGCTCCCGCGCGCCCGCAAACGCCTCGTTCACAAAACTCCGGCTGCC
>JAPLUJ010000713.1 GCA_026397695.1 Verrucomicrobiota bacterium
AGACGCGTCGGCCATGTTGTTCGTGGCGGCCAAGGTTGCGCACCTCGGCCACCTTCCACAAGGCCAGCCGGAACGTGACAAACGCGTGCTCGCGATGGTCCGCCGGATGGACACCGAAGGCTTTGGCAATTGCACCAACCAATACGAGTGCGAGGCCGCCTGCCCGAAGGAAATCAGCGTCGATCACATCGCCCGCCTCAACCGCGACTACACCATGGCCGTGCTCCGGGAACAACTCACCTGATATGCGAGTCTGGAGACTCGCGGTCCATGGGAAGTCTGGATCGATCCCGATCGATTCCATTCAAGTCTATATGATCTCCCGATAGACGTCCGGGTGCGGGCGCGAAATCACCACGGCATTGACGAGGAGACCGCGCTCGGCGACCAAGCGACGCCCGGCGGCCACGGCTGCCTGCACGGCGGACACCTCGCCGGTGAGCGTGCAAAACGCCTTGCCGCCCATGGCCATGGCGAGCCGGGTATCTATCAGTGTCACAGGTGCGGCTTTGACGGCGGCGTCGGCCGCTTCTATCAGGGTAGCCACATTGAACGATTCAATGATGCCAAGGGCCCCGCTGACCGGCGGTGGTTGCGAACGTCCGATCGAGGCAAAAACGTCGGGGTGCACATTGGGGATGACAAACTGATCGATGAGGCAGCCATGCGCGGCCTGCGTGCCTGCCTCCACGGCGCTTTGCACGGATGCGGTTTCCCCGCCGACCAGGACCATGTATTTTCCCGAGCAGATGCTGCGCGAGAGAATCAGGGTGACATCACCTGCTTTCAACATCGCGTCCGCCACCAAAAACCCGGTGGCGATGCTTGAGAGTTCAATGAGTCCAATGGATTTCATGGGATGATATGCAATGTGATAGTTCGGCACGCCGGCGCCTTGTTTGAGCGGCAGGACGAGACGTGTCGGATGGAGCCGGTGGGTTTCTAACGGAGCGTGGTGATCATACTCCTCGATGGAAAGTTTTCTCATCAGCGACTGGATCGGGGTGCGCCTCCCGTCATGCAGCGGGTGAGGTTGCGCGGGAGCGGCTCCGGTCCATTTGAAATTCATTTTGCGCAACTCCTCCTTGGACGCGTCGCAGGCTTCCTTGGGGTAGAGCGCTTCCGGGCAGGCATACAGCGTGCACAGCCCGCACGCGCAACAGAGTGCGGCAAACTCATTCCAGTGTGCTTGGCCGGTGGCCGTGAATGCGAGGCTGCGCATGACCTGATGGGGTTCGACGGCGTAGCCTAGCAGATAACGCGGGCAGAACTCCGTGCAATACCGGCACTGGTCGCATGCCGATTTGCCAATGCTGGCCTGCACCTGTGCGGGTTGCAACTTGCGTTGCACCACGGGATGGGACCGCGGCAGCACTATCACCCCGGTGTCGGTCTTGGTGACCGGGGTGTCGGGATCCATGCTGATGCGGCCCATCATCAAGCCACCGATGCACAGCACCGAATCGTCGCCGAGCATGCCGCCTGCGGCAGCGAGCGCATCGCGGTAAAGCATGCCGACCGGAACCGTTAGACTCAGCGGATGGGGCACGGCACCGGCGATGGTAATGGTTTTGTGCGTGACCGGCTGGCCGTCCGCAGCGGCGGCGATGTTGACGAGTGTCTCGACATTTTGCACCACGACGCCGACCTGCAGCGGAATGCCCTGGGGGGGAATCAGCCGCCCTGTCACCGCATGCACCAGATCGTATTCGTCGCCCGCCGGGTAATAGTCACCTAACAGATGGAGCCGCACCCGGGTTCCCGCGCAGGCGTCGGCGATGGCTTCGACCGCCTGTTTTTTTTTCGCCTTGATGCCGATGACGCCCTCTTTGGCAGCAACCTCCTGCATGGTCAATTCCACGCCGCGCACCACCCGGGCGGCCATGTGTTGCATGACGGCAGCGTCCTTGTGCAGCAGCGGTTCGCATTCCGCGCCATTGGCGATGACGATGTCCGCCCGGGATGCCAGCTTGACGTGGGCGGGAAACCCGCCGCCGCCGGCACCGACGACTCCGGCCAGCCTGACTTGTTCCGTGAGAGTCATGGGGTTGCGGGTTGTTCGTTTTCAGGAATGCCTGCCAGATATGCGTGAGGGCGATCCCGCACGGTCTAACGTACAGGTGTTATTTCTGCAGCTTGGCGACGATTTCGTCGGTGAGTCTTTGTACGAGTGCTTCGGTTTCAGCGTCGCTCGCATTGGCGTCGAGGGTCATGGGATTCCACGGCGTAACGGGCGACGAGCACCCATGCGAACCGCACATTTCCTGCCACGGATCGACCTCGCACAATTGCGCGGGTTTCAGGTCGAAACGATCATCCGGCAGGCCCATTTTCTTTTTGATGGCGAGCAGTTCGCCGAGGGCCGGACCGGGGATCGAACTCGACCCCGGAATCGCCTGCGCGAGCAGCACCGTGCGGCAATAGGCGTCGGTGATTTCCATTTTGAAATAGGCATCTTCTATCGATTTTCCCCAACAGATCAGGCCGTGGTTGCCCATGATGATCGATTGGTGCTGCGGGGCGAGCGGGCGGAGTGAATCGGCGACTTCCGGCGTGCCGGGAGTTTGATAGACCGCCACCGGCACCGTTCCGACAAAGACTTCCAACTCGGGAATCAAGCGCGGCGGCGGTTGCATGCCCTTGACCGCAAACGCGCCGACATGCACCGGGTGGGCATGGCAGACCGCGACCGCCGCGGGCGTGGTGTCGTAGATCGCGGCATGCGTCGTGAATTCGCTGGAGCGCTTCCAGGTGCCGGCCAGTTGGTTGCCCTTGATGTCCACCAGACTGAGCATCTCGGGCGTCATGAATCCCTTGCTGACACCGGTCGGCGTGACAATGAAGCGATCCGGCGCTATCCGCACCGAGATGTTGCCGCCGTTGCCATCGCAATACTCGCGCAGCCAGATCCGGCGCCCCATGTCGCAGATTTGTTCCTTGAGTACCTGTGACTCCTTCGAGTTGAAAAGCCGCACGTCGGCGGAGTTTCCTGTTAGAGCAGGGGCGGCGGCGGGTGCGGACTTGGTGCATGCCGCGCTGTCGGCATCAAACACGACCTTGATGCCCGCTGCTGATAGGACATCCTTGGCACCGGGAGTGATCCGGATGTCGCGGTTGTATCTGAATTCCCCGGCCCCGGTTTTGACATAGGCTTCGGCGTCTTTTTGTGCGAATAGTTTCATGGTATTGTGTTGTAGGAAATATGGTCCACCAGTGCGGCACAATAGGCGTCCACAGGGGTGGCTTTGGAAAACGGGCAGGCAGCCTCGCGGCCTTCGCTGATGGCGATTTGCTGGCCGACACCGGCACCTAGCAGGTCGTAAACGACAATCGCCGGAGCGTAGGTTGCCACTCCGGAAAAAGTTTCCTCGGTCCACGGCAACGTGAGCAGCAGGCGTTCGCCGACATACTTGGGGGTGCGCGCGGCCAGAGTGACTCGCCCGATGACGGTACCGATTCTCATGACGCATGACTCCTTTCCGGGTCGATGATGCCTAACACGTGCCAGCGCGCCGGGCTGCGTTCGTCGCCGACCATTTTGCGCGACTCGCTGCCATCGCTGGATATCATCACCCGCTGGCCAATGCCCGCACCGAGGTTGTCGATCACCACTTGCGGCGCGAGATCCGGGCTGTCCGGCACGGCGATCAGCAGCCGCCAGCCTGTTAGGCTCTGGTGCTTGCTGGTGGCCGTGACGTGGCCCCTGATGGTTGCGGTTCTCATTTAAAAGAGGTTCAGATTTTCCACCATGACGCAGCGGCGTGAGCGGGCGAAGGTCATGGGAGTGGTCACTCCTTCGCCGGTTGGCGTGGCGATGCTGAAGCTGAGGAAGCCTTCGCCGCCGAGTCCCAAGCCGGTCATCGACGGGCCGTTCTTGATGAACAAGGTGGTATCGATCGCCTGCGCCATGTGGGTGAGGTTGCTGATGTTCTGGCTGTGCATGATGGCGGTGTGCTTGTATCCGTGCTCGGCCTTGATCGCTGCGGCGATGGCGGCCGCCACATTCGGCACGCGCACCACCGGCACAAACGGCATCATCTGTTCTTCATCGACAAATAGATGGTCCGCCCGGGTTTCTCCCACAAGAAGTTGGGTGGTGGGCGGCACGTCGAGTCCGATGGCACGCGCGAGCACGCAGGCGTCCCGTCCGACGAGATCGCGGTTGACAACGGCATGCGGACAACCCGCACCCTGCCCCTGTGGAAACACGAACGCCTTGGCTGTTAGTGCCTCTATCTGGCGGGCGTCGAGCTGCACCGCTCCCGCCTTTCGCAATTCGACAAATAGCTGGTCGGCCACGGCAGCGACGACGAATACTTCCTTCTCGCCGATGCATAGCAGGTTGTTGTCATAGCTTGCGCCCTGGATGATAGACCTCGCGGCACGTGCGAGATCGGCCGTTTCATCCACCACGACCGGCGGATTGCCCGGCCCGGCACAAATCGCGCGTTTGCCGGTTTTCATCGCGGCGGCGACGACCGCCGGGCCACCGGTCACACAGAGTAACTTGACCTGCGGGTGGTTGCACAAGGCGTCGAATGTTGCGAGCGTCGGCTTGCTCACGGTGGTGAGCAAATCGGCGATGCCGGTCTCATGATAGATCGCCTTGTTGTAGGCGCGGATTGCCACCACGGCGCAGTTAGAGGCGGCCGGATGGGTGTTGAAGACCACCGCATTGCCGGCGGCGATCATGTTGATCGCATTGCCTGTTAGGGTGGGGACACTATGCGTCGAAGGCGTCACCGCACCGATCACACCCCACGGCGCGTAGTCAATAATGGTCAACCCGAAATCACCACTGAAGGCAGTGCGATCCATAAACTCAACTCCCGGCACCAGGTCTCCACAGATTTTCAACTTCTCGATTTTGTGATCCAGGCGGCCGATTTTCGTTTCGCTGAATTCCAAGGCACCCCATTCCCCGGCTTTCTCAACGCACATCCGGCGGATCACGCCAATGGCTTTCTTGCGGGCCGCAAAACCCTGGTCACGCAGCATTTCAAACGATCGGTGCGCCGCCTCGGCAGCGTCGTCCATCGATGCGTAAACACCAAAAGCAGAACCGCCGGACTGGGCCACCGGGGTCTGGGATGGGAGGCGCTTGAGCACTTCGCTCACCACCCGGCTTAAGAGTCTTTCGTCAATGGTTACCATGTTGAATTCCAAATTTTTTCGCGCCGCGCAAATCGCGACATGTCGCTGATGTTGATAGATCGCCGGGTGCGTCGCCTGGCATATTGGATGGATATGTTATCAGTTGACCCGGAACACCTGGTGTTTTGCAATATCAACCTGGTCCACAATGCCGATCACCACGGCATCAACCGGCGAGTCCTTGTCGTCTGCGGCGAGCCGCGCGGAACTCCCCTGCACGACCAACACCACATCGCCTTCACCCGCACCGAGCGAATCTATCGCTACCAGGGTGCTGGAACCGGCCTTGAATGCGGTTGCTGCCGGCGAGTCAATGACCAGCGGACGGACGACCAGAAACTTGTGCCCCGTCATCTTCGCGTTTTTCTTCGTCGCGATGACGCTGCCTTCTACACGTGCCAGGATCATATAATGGATGGTTGCTCCGCTAACACAACGCCCGGAAACGCTCAATCGATTGCGCGTCTTGGATCGTCATGAACGGATGATTTACTTTGTTTTGGGCAATACCACGCCGAGGTCGTTGTTCGGGCGCGCGATGACGCTGACGCTGACGACTTCACCGAGGGATTGCGCGGCGATCTTGCCGGCCTCGGTGGCCGCCTTGACGGAGGCAACATCGCCGGTGACACAGGCGGTCACCATCGCGTTGCCGACCTGGGTCATCGGGCCGGCGAGTTGGACGTTGGCGGATTTGAGCATGGCGTCCGTCGCCTCGACGAGCGCGATGAGTCCGCGGGTTTCGATCATTCCTAGTGCTTGTTGTGCCATATGTTTATTGGGGTTGGAGAGTGGTGTTAGTTCATGGTTGTTAGCTTCGCCCACACATCGCGGGCGATGATCAGTTCTTCGTGGGTGGGGATCACGCGCACCTCGATTTTGGATCGCGGTGTGGAAATGACGGCCTCTTGAGCGCCCGTGTTGGCGTTGGCTTCGCGGTCGAGTTCGAGACCGCAAAAATCGAGGTCGGCGCAGATTTTTTCCCGCAGTTCGGGGTTGTTTTCCGCGATGCCGGCGGTGAAAACAATCACGTCGGCACCGTTCATTTCGACCAGAAACTGACCGATGAATTTACGAATAGAGGAGGTGAAAACCTCAAGTGCGATGCGCGCGTTCTCGTTGCCTGA
>JAPLUJ010000526.1 GCA_026397695.1 Verrucomicrobiota bacterium
AGGCGGCCTTGCGGATCGGTGAAACGGATTTTGAAATTTGCATCCTCGGGGATGGCATACTCGGCCTTTCTGACATCGCGCAGGATGCCGCGCATCGCCACCGTTTCGCCGGGCAGATAGGCCGGCCGGTCGGTATAAAGATATCCCTTGGCGGTGAGGCCGGATGACAACTGGAGTCCTGCGAGCGGCAGATTGAAGGCCGCCGCATGACCCGTGCGCATCGCGAAGACGCGCACGTCGGCCAAGTCCTTGAGCGTCTCCAGCGAGGTCTTGAACACGCCGTCGGTGCCGGTCTTGCCGGTGGCGGCGACAGCGGTGCCGTTGCTGACTAACAATTCGACGCCCGCGGCTGGCTTGCCGGTGAGCATGTCTTGCACGAATGCGAGCACCTCGCGGCGGCTCGATTTCACCACCACTTCCAAATCCGAGCGCAACACCAACACGGTGGATTCCCAATCGTCATCGCCGATACTCACAACATAAGCCCCTGCTTCCTTGCCGGGGAACGGGATTTCCACGTCCTGTTCCAACGGTTTGTATTTCGCGTAGCCCTCGAGCTTGAGCGTCCAGGATTTATCCGGCTGGATGAGTGACACATCGAGGCCTTCGACGCCGGTGATGCCGTGCATCTTGCGGAAGTACGCCTGCAGGTCGATTTTATACAGTCGCACCTCGCACTTTTCGATGTTGCGCAACTTGAGGTGGACGATTGGTTTTTCGTTGGTGCGAAACACCCGCTCGGCGGCAAGCGACAGCGACTTCCGGGTCAAGCGCGCGACCGAGGTGGCGGCCGCGCCGTCGCCACGTTCGGTGACAATTTTTTGATAGAGCTTGAGGGCTTTTTCAAACTGCCCGAGTTTGTCCTCGAAGATGGCACCGCTTTTCAACATGGCGGCGCGGGCTTCGGTGCTTTCGGGATACTTGCTGACCAGTTTGGTCCATTCCTCGATGGCTTTGCGATAGCTGGCGGAGATATCATCCTGCGGCCCCTTGACCTCTTCTATTTCCATGGCCTTGGCTTCATGGAGTGCCCCGAACAGATAGAGAATGCGCGGCGCGCGCTCGTCGAGCGGATGGGAACGCAGGAAGGCATCGAAGCGCTGCATGGCCAACTCCTCTTGTTTGCCGGTCAGGGCATCGAGCCCCATCTGGAACTCGGCGTTGATGATGGCATTCTGGCTATCAGACCATTCCGGGCCGTTCGGATAGTCCTTGATATAACTCTGCCAGGTGGCGATGGCGTCCTCCAGTTTTTTCTGGGTGGCGAGGATTTGGCCGATGCGGTACAACGCGCGCATTTTCAGGTTGGCCAGATGGGTGGCGGGAGTGGCGCGGATTTCCTCGTCAAACGTGCTGGCGGCCTCCCCCTCGGGCAGGCGGAAATCCTTGCCGGCGATGAAGGCGTGGTAAGCCACGATGGCATCGTCGGCGCGTCCGGCGGATTGCAAGGCCTCGGCAATCATCCATGCGACACGTGTGGCGCGGCTGCCATCTGGATGCGCAGTTAGATATTCACGGCAGGTCTTGACCGCTTGGTCGAGTTCACCGTGGGCGAGCGTGAACAAGCGGACGTCGGTGGTGGGGAGGCCGCCGGTGTTGCCGATCTGTGAGACCCCCTGGGCGGCTTGATTAGGCACCGCGATGTTGCTGTTGCGGGCGACAATGGGTGCCTGGGTGAAATAGGTTTGCACCTTCAACCAGCGGATTTCGG
>JAPLUJ010000490.1:0-564 GCA_026397695.1 Verrucomicrobiota bacterium
GGAACAGGTTGGAGCCCACAAAGCCCGCATTCGTCTTGATCATGGAGAAGAAGGACAGGAAGTCGCCTTCCAGCAGGTTGCCGCTCCAACTCATGGCCATGCCGTCTGAAGTTTTGCCACGCAGCGACGAGATGCCGCTGGTAGCGATGCTGCCGGTGAGGTATCCGTCGCCATTCGGCTGTCCTTCCTTGGGCACGTTGGCTGCCGGGAGGGCGATGGTGTAAAGGCCTGCATCGCGTGTGGGATAGGTTAGTGAATAGCCGGGACGGCGCAGTTCGAAGACCAAAGGAGTTCCGTTCAGTCCGGTCAATTGCCCGCCGACGCGGTAAGCGCCGGTGACCGGGTCGGGCGCGATGAGCATATTCAAGAAGGTGCTGAAGCCGTTGCCCAAGGAGACCGGCAAGGCGTTCACCGTGCCGTTGCTCGCGAAGGATCCGCGGATGCTGGCAGATCCGGGCACCCCGTTGATCTTGCCGGTGAAAGAGCCATACTTCGTCACACTCAGGGTAAAACCCGCAATCGGACCCTGTCCGAATTGGGTCAGGAAGCCCTCGTACTTACCCA
>JAPLUJ010000490.1:593-10784 GCA_026397695.1 Verrucomicrobiota bacterium
AAGGTCACCGGCGCGGGCGTGCCCGCACCAAAGCCAGCTACCGTCGGGTCGGTGATCAGGCGGAAAAGTTCGTCGTAGTCGCTGGCTCCATCGCCGTCGGTGTCCTTGGAATTCGGATCCGTCATAGTGAGTTCCAACAGATATCCCCCCTGCTGGTTGGGATTGACAGCCTCCCATTTTTGGGCGCTGGTCAAGCGGCCGCGGGTATAGGTGGGGCTCGCGATGTTGGGCTCGCCGGTCCCCCAATTGGATAACGGGGCAGGCGGGAGTGCGAGCAGGCCGGGGTTAGTCCCGTCTAACCACTTCCACGTGGTGTCGAGGTAGGCACCGATCCAGAGCGGATAGGGCACCGTGCGCTCGGGCAGCGCCATCACTCCATCGCGTTGCCACAAAGTGATGGCAGTCTGCATCAGGCTAAACTCCGACTTGAGCGGCGGCAGTGGGGGGGGGGCGATGGTCGCCAGTTTGCCGCCACGCCGTTTTGCATCCGCAACCGCCTGGTCATAGGTGAAAGCCCCTGGAATCACGTAGAACGGGCCCATCTCGGAGCCGCCTTTGATCCCGTCACCATCGGCATCGGCATTGGTCGGGTTGAGCAATTGATAGCGGCGGACCCGCAGTGAATTGCTCGAAAGTTTTTCACCCGTTTCGAGCATCCAGAGTGCGGGGTCCTGGGTTAAGGGGAACGGCGAGAACGCCTGAGAGCCACGCAACGGGCCCGGGTAAATGGCATTGGGATCCGTGGCGTCGGCGACAACCTTGACTTCGGTGACGGTGAGGGCCCCGGTGGTCGCATTACGCCCGTAGTGTTTGACCATCACCTGCGGCATGGTGCCGTTAGGGAGGACCGCAGTTAGAGCGTTTTGCCAGACTATCACTTCGCCCGGGGTGACAAACAAGGGACGTCCCCAAGTCATGTCATTCGTGACCGGGGACGGATTGGTCGCCCACGCCGGGGTCGGGTCGCTCTTCCACTTGCTGATCCGCGAGAAATTGGTCGTCGCCACCCGCTCCCACTGGTCGTAGCCGGGTCCATTGTGGAGCCAGATGACGCCATGGTTGGTTTGGTCGCGCAGAGCGATGGATTCGGAACCCGGAGTGACATTGATCCGGGTGACCGCCACGTCCATGCCGAAACCTTGCGGGAACGTGGCCAGCGGGAACGTGGCCTTATAAAGGAAAACCGCAACGTTGCCCGACAGTCTGAACACGCACAGGTTGATGGGCAAGGCTGCGGTCGGCACGTTTCTATCCTGGGTGACAAACACCGGCTCGACGCCCTTCTGGTTGAAATTCGGCAGTTGCATCACTTCACCCACGGTGACTCCCGCCGGAAACGGCAGTGTGATCGCAGGCTGGATCTGCAAGTCATCGGAACCCGGGGTACGACTGAAACTGTAGAGCGTCGTCTGCGTCGAGGCGGTAGTTAGATCATTTCTTGCCAAACCGAACACAAAACGTGACGCGGAAATTTCGACCGGGCGGATGATTGTGTTGGGGGCCGCCAAAGGAAAAGGAGCAGCCGTCAACTCCTGGACTGTGCCGTCATTGCGGATCCAGACGTACGTGTCGCCAGTGCGTGCCACCTGTGAACCGTCCGCAGAGACGGTGATCGTCTCTTCAAAGCCAGTGGCATAAGTATTGAGAAGTTTCAGGGGTTGCGGCGCCGACGCATCGAAATTCATCTGATGAATCGTGCCGTCGGTGCACACCAGAATGTAAGGGGATGAGGTGGTGGTGATGATCGCGGTCTCGAGAGGAATTCCCGTCACCGACACTGCCGTTTCGCGGAGCACTCCCGACGCGGAATCCACTCTGAAATAGGTGATATGCTTGCCGGTGACCGTACCGTACGCGTCACGCCAGACGATGCACGCGGAATTGGAAACGAAGAGCGGCTTGGAGAATTGAGTGTTGGGGAGCAAGCGATAAACGCCGTCGGACGTGCGCCAGAGGATCACGCCGGAGGCCTCGAGGATCGCGGCTGAGCCGTCATCGCCGTAGCGGTTGAGATCGCTCTTGTTGCCAAACGGTGAGTAAGGTGTTTGGACCGCCACATCGCGTCGATCAGCATTGTGGAGTTCCGCATAGTAAGATTGCGTGTTGATCTGGGCGTGAGCCGCAAGACCGAACATCCAAGAAGCGACAAATGCTAGGCAAGACGGGATTTTCAGGAACCGTTTCATAAGGTGCGAGCAGGGTGTTGCCGGATGCCACCCCCCGCAAGAAAAAAAAAATATTTGTGCCGCAGGCCAACCATGGCGGGCACTCCCATGAACACGCCGGCCTCTGCGCCTGCTGCCCTGGTGGGCAGGGCCGCTGCTGGCCGGCGTGTCGTGTTCGCCAAAAGCCGGACGCGACGTCCTGCACCCTGATCACGGGTCGGCCGGCAGTTTTCCGACGGCCCCACGCCACGCGGCAAGATCCTCGCCGAGATCCTCGTCACAAAGGCCCTTCAATTGGGCGAGCACCTCTGCGCGCGCATCGCCCGCCGCATTCTCCAGCAGCAAGACCAACAGCTCGCCTTGCAAGCGGAGCGGGCGGTTGAGCGCCTCGGCGAGCAGGCGCATCCGCACCTCGTCAGGCTGGATGCGGCGTCCGGCGAGCTCGCGGAGCAACGCCGGATGGTCGTTGGGAACGAGATGGAGTACATGGTCCAACGCCTCCAGACGTTCCGGCAGCGGCCGTCCGGCATCCTCGACGATGCGCCGCAAGCCGTCCGCAGCCTCCGCGTCGCTCAATGCGGAGTCGCCCACCAATGCGGCCACGGCGTCCGAGGCGCTGGCTGCGGGCGCATTCCCGCCGCGTTGCGGGCGTTTCGCGCGAGTACGGGATGGCAGGTCCGGCGTGGCGGGCGCATCCCGTACTCCTGCGGACCCACCAACCGTCGCCGCAGCGGGCGATGCTGCACGCGTGTTCTGACGCGCAACCCATCCGACCACCGCCAACCCTAACAGGCACACCAGCCCTAACAGCAGAAGGGTCGCGGTTTTCGGCAGCTTGTCCATACGATGCGGACGATGAAATCCGGCCTCAGATGGCGTGACCGTCACCGCTTGTCAAGCGCCCGCTCCGTCGGACGACACCAGGCAGGGACTTTCCTGCCCTCGCTGCGCTCAGGCCATGTGTTAACCGGACAGCATTGGCCGGAACGGCAGTGTTCCGATGGGGCATCTCCGCTTCGAATCGCAAAAACCAAGCTTGCTTTGCTTGTTGGCCGCGTTGCTCTCGACACTTCTTTGGCTTGCGATATCCCGAGTGATGCCTATTCCAGCCCGATGCACGAGGTAGCCATCAGCGAAGCGCTGCTCGAGCAGCTTGCCTCCTTGGTCGAGCAGCATGGCTGGTCGCGCCTGCGCCGGGTGTGGGTCCGGCTGGGGTTGCTCTCGGGCGTCGTGCCCGAGGCGCTCGAGTTTGCCTTCTCCGCGATGTCGCCCGGCACGCCCGCTGCGGGGGCCGAGTTGGTGTTAGAGACCGAGCCCGGGTATTTTGACTGTGCCGTCTGCGGCGAACTCGAACTGGATCGCGTGGATTTCACTTGTCCGCAGTGCGGCGGGCCGTTGCAATTGGTGCGGGCCGGTCGGGAGCTGTTTGTTTCCGGGGTTGAGCCCATGGATCCCTGAACCCACCACGATTGCCTGACCATGTGCGACCACTGCGGCTGCGACCAGAACGATCATTTCCATGTGCACCCCGGACCCGGCGCGGGCGCAGGTCACGCGCACCATCACCACGATCCGGTGCATTCCCACCATGAGCATGCCCATGCAGCGGACGCCGATTGGCACGCTCACCGCGCGCAAGACGGCACGGTGAGCTGGCACCGCCATGTTGCTAACGACCCGCAGCCCATCCTTGCGGCCAACCAGCGCGAAGCGGAGCGCAACCGCGAGGCATTCCAGGCGCGGGGTATCGTCGCTCTCAATCTCGTTTCGTCCCCCGGCTCGGGCAAAACCACGCTCCTGCGGGCAACGCTGGAACGGCTGCAGGCACGCGTCGGCTGCGCGGTGGTGGTGGGCGATTTGGAAACCCAGGCGGATGCCGAGGCGCTGCGTCCGAGCGGTGCGCCGGTAGTCCAGATCACCACCGGAACCGTCTGCCATCTCGATGCCCGGATGGTGGCCGCCGCCGTGGACACGCTGCCCAAGGATGGTGTGCGGCTGCTCTTCATCGAAAATGTCGGCAACCTCGTATGCCCGGCTTCCTTCGATCTGGGCGAGGCCCACCGCATCGTCCTGTTAGCCACCACCGAGGGCGAAAACAAGCCGCTCAAATATCCACCGATTTTCCATGGCGCCCGCGCCGTGGTCATCACCAAGACCGATCTAACTGAACCGGCAGGCTTCCAACTCGAACAGGCCCGCCATGCCATCGCCCAGGTCGCTCCCCAAGCGGAAATTTTCGAGCTTTCCTCCCGCACCGGTGCCGGCCTCGACGCATGGATCGCCTTCCTCGACCGCCTGCTCGTTGCGCATGGACCATGATCACTCATCCCGCAATGGCAATTCACAGGTGGCGCGCTCTCGCTGAGAGCGCAGGCCAATGCGCCGTCAATGATTCACCCATGCATGGACTTCCAGGCATCCTTTGGCCTGCTCTTGGTCCACCCTTGGACTGCGGCCTCATCGAGGCCGCGCTACCTTTTACGCGTGAACTCCAATGCCTTGTTGCAAAATGATCATGCAGACCATGCCTTCATCCCAGACACCCGCCGCTGCGGTCCGCCGCCGCTGGCGCGTGTTTGGCATCGTGCAGGGCGTGGGGTTCCGCCCATGGGTGTGCCGCACCGCCGGACACCTTGATCTAACTGGCGAGGCCGGCAATGACGCGGCCGGCGTGTGGATCGAGGCGCAAGGCAGCACGCCGGCGCTCGATGAGTTGGAAACGCTGCTGCGCCATGCCCCGCCCCCGGCACGCGTCGTGGCGGTCGAGGAGGAACAACCGGCATCCGCCGCCAATCCGTTAGACCACAGCTTCCGTATCGCGCCGAGCCGGTTGGGCGGCGTGGGTGGCTCCGCGCTCGCACCGGATCTGGCGCCGTGCCCGGATTGCCGCCGCGAACTGCTCGACCCGCATGACCGCCGTTATGCCTATCCGTTCCTGGCCTGTGCCCGTTGCGGACCGCGTTTCACCATCACCGAGGCTCTGCCCTACGACCGCGCCCGCACCGCGTTGGACGCGTTTCCGCTCTGCCCGCAATGCGCGGCCGAATACACCAACCCCGGCGACCGGCGGTTCCACGCCGAGGCCATCGCCTGCCCACACTGCGGCCCGCGCTTGCATGCTCTAACATCAGATGGCAAACTGTTAGCGGAAACCCACGCGGCCATCGACGCTGCGATCAACGCGCTGGAAGACGGCAAAATCGTCGCGGTGCAGGCGACCGGCGGCTTCCAGTTATGGGTGGATGCCACCCGCCCCGCCGCCGTGGCCCGCCTGCGCGAACGCAAGCACCGCGAGGCCAAACCGCTGGCCGTCATGGTGCGCGGTCTGGCGGCGGCCCGGCATCTGGCCGATCTAACACCCGCAGAGGAGGAACTTCTAACAATTGCCGCGGCGCCGATCGTTCTCGTGTCCGCACGGGCGGACTCACCGTTGGCAGCGGCGGTGGCACCCGGCTGCACCACGGTGGGCCTGTGTTTGCCTGCCTCACCTCTGCAAATCCTCCTGTGCGAGGCGTTTCCCCGCCCGGTCGTCGCCACCAGTGGCAACCTCAGCGACGAACCGCTCTGCTTCGATCCGGCGGAGGCCATCTCACGCCTCGGCCAGGTGGCTGACTTGCTGTTAGTCCATGACCGGAAAATCCCGCAACCCGCCGACGACTCGGTGGTGCGCATGGCCGCCGGCCGGCCGCGCATGGTGCGCCGCGCCCGCGGTTATGCCCCGGCACCGGTGCGGCTGCCACAGGCGGTGGCCTGCCCCGGACTGGCCGTGGGCGGCCAGGTGAAAGGCTCGCTCGCACTTGTTAGAGAACGCGATCTGGTGCTGAGCCCGCACTTGGGCGATCAAGACACGGTGCTCGCCCGCGAGCGTCACGCGGCCACCGCGGTGGCGTTGCAACGCTTGCTGCGGTTGGATCCGCAGTGGGTGGCCTGCGACGCGCACCCGGATTACGCGTCCTCGCTCACCGCACGCCGCATGCCGCTGCCGCGCTTGGAAGTGCAGCACCACCATGCGCACCTGCTCGCCGTGCTGGCCGAACAAACCCACCTGCCTGCCGCGCCCGTGTTAGGCGTGATCTGGGATGGCAGCGGCTACGGACCCGACGGCACCGTCTGGGGCGGTGAATTTCTGCTAGCCAACGGATCATCCTGCCGCCGCGTCGGCTACCTGCGCCGCTTTGCCCTGCCGGGCGGCGAACATGCCGTGCGCCAACCACGCCGCAGCGCCTTCGCCTGGCTGTGGGAAACCCTCGGCCCGGAAGTGGCCACCGCCGCCGCCCGCCGCCTCGATCTAACCGCCGGACCGCTGGGCCGACTGTGCGACGGCGCAGCCGGCACGCTCCGCACCAGCAGTGCCGGCCGCTTGTTCGATGCCGTGGCGGCCCTCGCCGGACTCTGCCCGGTGGCCCGCTACGAAGGCGAGGCGGCCATGATGTTGGAAGCTGCCGCCGCGGCGCACCAAGAACCGGCGGTTCCCTATCCGTTTGCCCTCATCCCGGCTGCCGGGGCCACCGCAGCCGACGTCGAACTCGCGGGCGATTGCGCCGGCTGGCGGCTGGAGCATCCGCTGTTAGAAGAAGTCCCCGCGTGGGAGATCGATACCGCACCGCTGGCCGATGCCGTCTGGCTGGCGGTTTGCGCGGGTGTCACGGCCCCGGAAATCGCGGCGCGTTTCCACCGCACACTCACCGCCATCATCGCCGCCGTGGCGCAGCGCGTCGCGCTCACCACGGTGGTGCTCGGCGGCGGCTGTTTTCAAAATGCCCTCCTGCTAGAAGGCGCGGCGGCGGCGCTCTACGCCCATGGCCACCACGTATTACTCCCTGAACAATTTCCTGCCAACGACGGCGGCCTCGCAGCCGGACAAGCCTTCGCCGGCGCATGGCTGCACCCGCCACTCTAACCATCATGCCCCATGTGTCTCGCCATCCCAGGTCAAGTTCTCACCATTGATACCCTGTCAGATCCATACAACCGGACCGGCCGGGTGCTGTTCGGCACGATCGAGAAAACGATCCATCTGTCATACACACCGGAAGTCGAAGTCGGTGACTATGTGCTCGTGCATGTCGGCTTCGCCCTGCAACGCATCGACCCGGAAGAAGCCGCACGCATCTGGGAAATCCTGCGGGAAATGGAGGAATTGCACGACCTTGAAACTGCGGACGACCCGCCCCCTTGAACTTCAAATGGTATCCGCCAGCCATGCGTCGATCCCGCCGGTCACGTTACGCACCCGGGTGAAGCCGCGATCCAATAGCATTCTAACGGCCTTGGCGGAGCGCATGCCGGATTTGCAGTGGACATAGATTTCGCGGTCCTGCGGCAGGCTGCCTAACTTATCCGGCAGGGTTTTCAAGGGTATGAGACGCGAGCCTTCGATGCGGGCGATCGCGTGTTCAGCGGGTTCCCGCACATCAATGAGCAGGCCGGTGAATTCCCCGGCAAGCAGGGCGCGGAGTTCGGTAGTGGTGATGGATTGCATGGGATTGTGGGTGAAATCGCAACACGCCGGGGCAGTGGTTTCCTCATTGGAAACGCCGGAAATGTCCGGGTGATCGCCGCACAAACGGCACTGTGGATCACGGCTCAGTTTGAAACTGCGGAAGGTGCTTTGCAGCGCAGCGTAAACGGTCAGCCTGCCGAGCGGCACCGTGCCGATGCCAAGGATCAGCTTGAGGGCTTCCATCGCCTGAAGCGAGCCGATGATGCCGGGAAGCACGCCGAGCACCCCGGCTTCCTGACACGACGGCACGCTGCCTGGCGCGGGCATCGTCGGCAGCAAACACCGGTAACACGGCCCTCCCAAGTGCGAAGCGAACACCGTGGTCTGACCCTCGAAACGGTGAATCGCCCCGTAAACCAACGGCTTGCGCAGAAAAAACGCGGCATCGTTAGTGAGAAACCGCGTCGGGAAATTGTCTGATCCATCAACTATCAGATCATACCGCCGGGCGATTTCCAGCGCGTTTTCCGCAGTGAAGCGCACCGCATGGAGTTCAAGGCGGACGTGCGGGTTGACCTCCCGCAGGCGGGCGGCGGCACTTTCGAGTTTCGGTTTCCCGATCCACGATTCGCCATGCAGGATCTGGCGTTGCAGGTTCGAGGCATCGACCCCATCGGCGTCCACCAAGCCAAGCCGTCCGACTCCCGCCGCCGCCAGATAAAGAGCGGCGGGCGAACCGAGCGCCCCAACACCGATGAGCAGTACCGAGGCGCTTTTCAAGCGCAATTGCCCGGCCTCGCCAACCGCCGGTATGAGCAGGTGGCGCGAGTATCGGAGAAGCTCCGCCGATGACAACACTTCTGACATGGCCACGCTAGCATGCGCCAAAACCACCCCGCTGTCCAAGATGGAAAATCACCGTCGCAACCCGCGCGACAATTCTGATGACGACCGTCACCAGAATTGTCGCGATGGCAGGGGATGAAAAAATTTGTTGCGGCTGTGGATTTTATGATAGATTGACGGCATGTCTGAAGTTCAATCCACCTTTCGCTTGCGTTCTGGAGAACCGGCGCCTGATTTTTTGTTACCCGATGCGGGAGGAAACGTGCTGTCACGCGGTGAGGTTGCCGGGCCGGCCGGGTTGCTGGTCGTCTTTGCCTGCAACCATTGCCCGTATGTGATTCATCTTGCGGACGCGCTGGGAGATCTGGCGCGGGATATCGCCGCGCGGGGCGTTCACACGGTGGCGATCAACTCTAACGACACGCAAAATTACCCGCAGGATGCCGCCGAACGGATGCCGGCGTTTGCGGCAAAACATCGGTGGGAGTTCCCCTATCTGATGGACGAATCGCAGGAAGTGGCAATGATATATGGGGCCGCTTGCACGCCGGATTTCTTCTTGTTAGACAGCGCGGGGCGGTTGTATTACCCCGGGCAATTCGATGACACCCGCCCACACCGCGGCCAACCGGCGCACGGTGGTGATCTACGCGATGCCGTCCGACGCATGCTGGCGGGCGAGGAGGCTCCCGCCCGGTTCTATCCGAGCAGCGGTTGCAATATCAAATGGAAGCCCGGCAAACAGCCGCCGTGGGCTGCCATATAAGGAGCTTGGACATTCCTGTCCGAGTGCCCATGGAACGCGCAACAAGCGCCATCCATTCTTCAACCTTGTGAAACCGTGCCGTCACACAAGCCAGGCAAAACGTCTCGCAACATATAGCCCGGGGGCGATGCCGCTACGCCCCGCCGCTGGTGATGCGGGCGAATTTTTCGTCGATGAAGCGCAGGACGAGTGCTTCGGTTGGTTCGTCGCCGAGGCGGGCGACGACATCCACTGAGAAACCGCGGGCAATGAGCTGGCGGGCGCTGACGGGATCGATGCCGCGGGAGAGGAGATAGAAGATCTCGTCATCGTGGATCTGCGAGGAAGTGCTGCCGTGCGAGCATTTCACCTGGTCGGCGTTGATTTCCAAGCCGGGCATGGAATTGGCCTCGCAGGTGTCGCTCATCAACAGGTTGCGGCAGGTCTGATAGGCGTCGGTGTGGTGTGCGTCCTGGTCCACGCGGATGAGGCCGGAAAAGATCGTCTTGGAATTGTCGTAGAGCGTGTTTTTATATAACAGGTCGGAGTAGGTGCCTGCGGCGACGTGGTGTTGAAAGGTACGTTGATCGTATTCCTGCTCGCGGGCGGGGATGGCAACCGCGAGCATGAGCGAACGCGACCCCGCGCCTTCAAGACGCGACAGACACTCGTTGCGGGCCCATGAGGCGCCAGTGTTGAGGATGAAGCCTTTCACGGACGCGTCGCACGTGGCCGAGGTTTCATTGATCTGGATGATCCGCGTGACTTCGTTGAAATCCTGGATGGCGACGTAGTCGAGTTGTGAATTAGGCCCGGCGGCAAGGTCGTTGAAGGCGATGGCGAGGCCGGGGCTGAGGTCGTCCGCCGAGCGGAAAAACTCGATCACACGGACCTTGGAGTTGTTTCCGGTGATCACCAGCGTGTGCGGGAATATCACGGTGTTAGCTCCCGAGATCCAGTGATGGACTTCGATGGTGCCGGGGATTTCCAAG
>JAPLUJ010000490.1:10818-19098 GCA_026397695.1 Verrucomicrobiota bacterium
CCCGAGGCGGGTTTGCTGCCGCATGAAATGCGCGGCCACCAACTCGCCGTGCTTCACCAGCGCCTCGGCCAGCGGCAGGCAGACCACGCCATCCGGCAGATGCGATTCGGCATGGATGAGGGTATCATTCACGAAGACAAACTTCGCGGTCGGGGATTCCAGGCCGGTCGATCTGCCTAGCAGATTGGCCGCAGGCGGGACACCCGCGTTCCTTGAGAATCCCTCGAAGTCTAGCTGCTTGATGTTAGAGAAGCGCCAGGTTTCGTCGCCGCGTTTGGGTGCGGGAGTGGCGAGGTGGCGGTGCCATGCCTGTTGTTGGCGGGCGGCGAACCAAGCGGGGAAGATGGCGGGGGTTTGCGGGGCGGTGGTGGTCATGGATGCCGTTTTGAGAGTGGAAGACATTGGGGAGTGGGTCAGTCGCTCAACCTTTCGAGGGCTTCAAGGTCGCCGAGGTCTTTATGCCGCCCTGTAGATCGTTTGTTTTGTTTTAAATCTTCGAGTCCGATAAACGGAACATGGATTCCCGCGAGAGGAAGCATTTGCCGGCGCGAATATGCATCTTCAAAAGTAACGCCGAGTATGCTCACCAGAATATCAATCCGGTAAGGCGGAACTCCAAACTGGCTCATGCGTTTGTCATCGAGAAAATTCTCGGTCTTGACTTCGGGCAGCGGTCCGAAATACTCATGGATAGCCGTCACGATTCGTTCGGCATTCTCTGGAGATTTCTCGACAAAAAAATCGATATCACCGGTGTATCGGGGATGTCCGTGCGCGGTGACAGCGTAGCCTCCGATGATCATGAACTTAACTCCATGGGACAGGAATAACTCGGCAAACTCTCTGAATTCTTCGTGGGGTTCCATAGGAGTTTTGGTGTTTTTGCGAACGCAGGAGTGCCAGTGCATCCAACCTTTCGCGTGGGGTTTTGGATTTCCAGTAGGCGGCAGTGCGAATTTCGTCTTCCTCATGGGTGACAAAACTTACCTGAACCGGACCATGACGTGATGATTTCATAACTGACTAGTACTACCCGACTGAGCCCTCCATTTCAAGGTCAATGAGGCGTTTGAGTTCGACCGAGTATTCCATCGGGAACTCGCGGACGAGGTCGTTGATGAAGCCGTTTACAGCGAGGGACATGGCCTGTGCCTGGTTGAGGCCGCGTTGTTGCATATAGAAGAGCATTTCCGCAGAGACCTGTGAGACCGAGGCCTCGTGCTGGGTGGCATGGCGGTTGCCCTTGACGGTGATGGCCGGATAGGTGTCAGTGCGCGAGTTGCTGTTGATGAGCAGGGCGTCGCATTCGGTGTTGTTTTTGCAGCCCTTGAGGTGTTTCGGGATGAACACCTGACCGCGGTAAGTGGCCCGGCCCTTGCCAACCGAGATGGATTTAGAAACGATGTTAGATGTGGTTTCGTCGGCGGCATGGATCATCTTGGCACCGGTGTCCTGGTGCTGGCCGGTGTTGGCCAGCGCGATGGAAATGACCTCGCCGCGGGCGCGGCGGCCTTTCATGACGACGCCGGGATATTTCATGGTGAGACGCGAGCCGATGTTGCAATCGATCCAACGGACTTCGGCGTCCTCCATGGCCAGGCCGCGCTTGGTGACGAGATTGAAAACGTTGCTGCTCCAATTCTGCACGGTGACATATTGGATTTTGGCGCCTTTGAGGGCGACGAGTTCCACCACCGCCGAGTGCAGGGTGGCGGTTTCGAACTTCGGCGCGGTACAGCCTTCCATATACATCAGTTCGGCACCCTCGTCCGCAATGATGAGGGTGCGCTCGAACTGGCCGAAATTTTCCGAGTTGATGCGGAAATACGCTTGCAGCGGTTGCTTCAACTTCACGCCTTTGGGAATATAGATGAATGAACCGCCGGAGAACACGGCACTGTTGAGCGCGGAGAATTTGTTATCACCGGTCGGGATCACCTTGCCGAACCACGGGCGGAAGATTTCCTCGTGCTCCTTGAGGCCTTCAGTCGAGTTGCAGAAAATGACACCTTGTTTGGTGAGTTCCTCCTTGACGTTGGAATAGGCGGCTTCGGAATCGAACTGGGCCTCCACCCCGGCGAGGAAAGCGCGTTCCTGTTGGGGGACGCCCAGACGCTCGAAGGTTTCCAACACATCCGGCGGCACGTCGGCCCACGAGCGCTTCGGCTGCTCGCCGTCTGATAGATAATAGCGGAGCACGTCGAAATCGATGTTCTCCAAATCCTTGGACGCCCAGTGGATCGGCAGCGGCTTTTCCAGAAATACCTGTAGCGCCTTGTGGCGGAATTCGCGAACCCAGCCGGGGTCGTTCTTGACGTCGGAAATGTAATCGATGGTTTTCCCCGATAGACCGCGCCCGGCATCAAATTTATTGCGCTCGGGAAAGCTGAAATCACCCTTGGTGCGGTCGATGTCAATCGCCTCGCGGGTTTCCAGATCGAGAACGTCGGTGGTGTCGTAGGACATACTGGAATTTGAAATTTGAAATTTGAAATCTTATCACGCGAGGGCGGGTTCCTTGAGGAAATCGTAGCCGTATTTTTCGAGTTCGTGGGCGAGTTCGGGGCCGCCGGAGCGGACGATGCGGCCTTCAGCCATCACGTGGACATGGTCGGGCTTGATGTAATCTAGCAGGCGCTGGTAGTGGGTGATCACGAGGAACCCGCGTTCGGGCGAGCGCATGGCGTTGACACCATGGGCGACAATTTTGAGGGCATCGATATCGAGGCCGGAGTCGGTTTCGTCGAGGATGGCGTATTTGGGTTCCAGCATCATGAGCTGGAGGATCTCGTTGCGTTTCTTTTCCCCCCCCGAGAATCCTTCGTTCACAGCCCGGGCGGTGAACTTCCGGTCGATCTCCAGCAAATCCATTTTCACATAGAGATTTTTGTAATATGCCACGGCGTCGATTTCCTCACCCTTTGGCAGGCGGGCCTGGAGGGCGGCGCGGATGAAGTTGGCGTTGGACACGCCGGGGACTTCGGACGGGTATTGGAAGGCCAGGAAGATGCCGGCGCGGGACCGCTCGTCGGTGGACATGCTGAAGATCTCCTCGCCATCAAGGGTGACGGTGCCACCGGTGACGAGATAGCTGTCATGGCCGGCGATGACTTTCGATAGCGTGGATTTCCCGGAACCGTTAGGGCCCATGATGGCATGGACTTCACCTTGCGGGACGTCGAGGGTTACTCCCTTGAGGATTTCGGTGCCATCTTCAAGGATGGCGCGGAGGTCTTGGATGTGCAGGCTCATGGTGGTGGCAGAGATAGAGGATAGAAGATAGATAATTTGAGATGTCAGGACAGTTGGCCGCGGAGGGTGAACTCGACGTTTTTGATGATCGCGCCGGGCGGCAGGTCCAGCACATCTGCAAGATGGATGCCCGGCCTGAACTGCACGTCGTGGATGATGCCGGTTGTCACGTCATGGAAATGCCCGTGCTCGGCGAGGTTCGGACAGAAGCGCGACGGGCCGCGGTCGAAGTTCACCTGACGGATGATGCCATGTTTGACCATCGCGTCGAGGCAGGTGTAAACGGTCGCCAGCGAAAGATTCGGCAGCGTATCCTTGATCCGCATGAACACGTCGTTGGCCGTCGGATGATCGCGGTGTTGAAGCAGAATCCGGTAAATATGCTGCCGCTGGCGCGTCATGCGCAGCCCCGAGATCTCATCCGGAATCTCGCTTGCGGGGACTGGCTTGAACGCTTTGCTGACCATCGCGGCGGAAAACTAAGCGCGCTCAAGCCGATATCAAGAATTATTCCAGTTATCGCCAATTATTTCGTAAGCTACTGATCATAAAGGCAGAAGAAGCTTATTCCCGTGTCCGGAGAAGACTTTTCCGTCATGGAACTCGTCCAAAACCATTGCCACCGTCACTCCCACTCGATACTGGCGGGCGGCTTGGTCGAGATATCGTACAGCACGCGGTTGACCCCTTTCACTTCGTTGAGGATGCGGTGGCTGGTCTCACGCAGGAGCTGATAGGGAAGGTCCACCCAGTCGGCGGTCATGGCGTCTTCGGAAATCACGGCACGCAGGGAAATCGCCCACTCGTAGCTGCGCTCGTCGCCCTTGACGCCGACGGTTTTCACCGGGATGAGAGCGGCGTAGGCCTGCCAGACGCGGGCATACCAGCCGTGCTCCTTGAGTTTGCCGATGAAGATGGCGTCGCACTCGCGGATGATGCGCAGCCGGTCTGCGGTGATGATGCCGGGGCAGCGCACTGCAAGGCCCGGCCCCGGGAACGGGTGGCGCTGCAGAATATCGTGCGGGATGCCGAGCGAGGCCCCGAGCGCGCGCACCTCGTCCTTGAAGAGTTCTGCTAACGGTTCCAGCACTTTCCCCTGGGCCTGCAATTCGAGAATGCGGTCCACCCGGTTGTGGTGGGTCTTGATTTTCGAGGCTTTCGACTTGGCGTTCGAGGCGCTCTCGATGACATCCGGATAGAGCGTGCCTTGGGCGAGCATTTCGGCATCGCCGACAGAATCCCAAAAGACATCAATGAAGAGATTGCCGATGATGACGCGTTTCTTCTCCGGGTCATCAACACCTTCCAGTGCCGTGAGAAAACGTGCCGCGCAATCGACGGTTTCTATCGGCACGCCCAGGCGGTGGAAGTTGCTGCGGACTTCTTCCCCCTCGTCTTTCCGCATCAGTCCGTGATCAACAAAAATCGCGCGCACGTTGGCACCGGCCTCGTGCAGCAGAACGGCGAGAACGGTGCTGTCCACCCCGCCGGAAACGCCACAGACTATCTGCTTGTTGCCGACGACGCTGCGGATGCCATTGATGACTTCGCGTTTGAAATCATCAATGCGGAATGGCAGGAGTCGTTGGGCTTGAAGCAGGAAATTGTGGAGGATGCGCAGGCCTTCGTGGCTGTGCGTGACTTCCGGATGGAATTGGATGCCGAAAAAGTGTTGGTTCCATTGTAGGGAGACCGGAGTTCCGTGTTGGTTGGTGGCGATCACCCGCGTGCCGTCCGGCAAAACCTTCACCGTGTCCGAATGGCTCATCCAAACCTGGGAAGAAACGGAAATCCCGTCATATAACCCCGCGCTTTCAACCGGGAAAAGGTTGGCCGGACCATACTCGCGCCGCTCGCTCGCCTCAACCGTGCCACCGAACTTGATGTTGAGCAACTGCATCCCATAACACACACCGAGTACCGGCACCTGAAAGGCCTGCAACGCCGCGAAATCCAAATCCGGCGCGTCCGCCTCGCTGGTGCTGCGCGGCCCGCCTGATAGAATGATCGCTCCCGGTTTGCCGATGTCCGGAAAATCCTCAATGGCATATAACTTCGCGAAAAATCCCAACTCGCGCACCCGCCGGACTATCAACTGGGTGTATTGCGAGCCGAAATCGATGACAGCTACGTGGTTGGAATCGTGCAACATTAGCAGATCGGCTGATAGTTGGTGGGCTCCTCGGTGATGACGATGTCGTGGACGTGGCTCTCGCGCAAACCGCCGGCCGTGATGCGGACAAAGTGCGCCCGTGCGCGGAGTTCCGCGAGGTTCGAGGCACCGACATAACCCATGCCGGATTTGAGCCCGCCCATGAGTTGGAAAATCACCTCGGATAGAGAGCCCTTGTAGGGCACGCGGCCCTCGACGCCTTCCGGCACCAGCTTCCCGGAGCTGTTCTGGCCGTAGCGGTCGCCGGCACCTTTTTGCATGGCACCGATTGAGCCCATGCCGCGGTAGGTTTTGAAGCGCCGCCCTTGAAAATGCACCGTCTGGCCGGGACTTTCGCGCGTGCCCGCAAGCAGCGATCCGAGCATCACGAGGTCGGCCCCGGCGGCGATCGCCTTCACCACGTCGCCGGAATAACGGATGCCACCATCGGCGATCACTTTCACACCGTGCTCGCGGCAATGATCGGCCACATTGCGGATCGCCGTGAACTGCGGCAGACCGACTCCGGATATCACCCGCGTGGTGCAAATCGATCCCGGACCAACCCCCACTTTCACCGCGCTGGCACCAGCACTGACCAAATCGCGCGCACCCTGCTCGGTCACCACGTTGCCAGCCACCACCGGCACCTCTGAAAGCGCACGAAGTTTCCCTATCAAATCCATCACATAACGGGTGTGACCGGTAGCCGCATCAATGAACAGCACGTCAACCCCGGCTTCTATCAGCGCCCGGGCACGGTCGATGCAATCGGGACCCACACCCACGGCGGCACCACAGCGGAGCCGTCCTTTGTCGTCCTTGGCGGAAGTGGTGAACGTGATGCGTTTTTCAATATCCGATCCGGTGATCAATCCTGCTAGACGGCCATCCGGGTGCACGAGCGGGAGTTTCTCGATGCGGTTTTGGTAAAGAATGCGGCGCGCCTCCTCCAAACTGGTGGCGGGCGGCGCGGTGACGAGTTTTGCCAAGGGCGTCATCACGTCGGCCACCTTGGCATCCGCCAGTTCCAGATAACGAATATCCCGCCCCGTGACCATGCCTTCAAGGTGCCCGTCCTCAGCAATCACGGGAAACCCGGAAAACCCGTTTTGCGCCATGATTTCACGCACATGATCGACCGAATCTTCCTTACGCACGGTGAGCGGCTTGAGAATGACCGCGTTTTCCGAACGCTTGACCCGGGAAACCATCGTCACCTGTTCGTCGATCGGGCAGGCCCGGTGGATCACGCCCATACCACCCTCACGGGCCAATGCAATCGCCAGATCGTGCTCGGAAACCGTGTCCATCGCCGCCGATACCACCGGCAAAAACAAGGGAATACCCTCCGTGACGTACGTGGAAAGATCCGCCTCACCGGGAAGAACCGAACTCATCGCCGGTACCAGCAGCACATCGTCGAATGAAAGTCCTAAAGAAATCTCCGCCATGGGGAAATCAATAGAAACCCCTCCCCCCGCGCAAGCCAAAATACAAAAAAAGGACGCCACCAGACAGGGCGATTTGCTCAAGGCTCGCAATCCTTGAAATATCGTTCACCACGCCCGTTTTTTGGTAGATTGCCAATACTGAATATCCATAAGTCACAACCTTCAGCCAATCGCCCTGAAGAAAAACTAGTTCACCGATCTAGAACAAGACCAAGCTCCAGGGTGTGGGTGACACCCAACACCAGCACCCCAACCTCACCTCCCAGTCATCCGCCCGCAAGAGAAATCTCGATTATTTATCTGACACCCTGTTGAAGTGTCCACCTGTTCAGTCTCCACCAGTCTCGACTCTCTTCCCGCTTGCCCGGGCGGGCGCTTAGTGCTTGGCTGCGTGCCGACATGAAAATTCTCGTCGCCTACTCTGGAGGTCTCGATACCTCCGTCCTGCTGCTGTGGCTGAAGCAAAAATACCATGCCGAAATCATTGCGTACTGCGCCAATATCGGTCAGGGCGACGAGTTGGAGGGCCTGGAAGCCAAGGCGCTCTCCACCGGTGCGTCCAAGTGTTTCATCGGTGATCTCAGGGAAGACTTTGCCGCCAACTTTATATTTCCGATTTTCCAGGCCAATGCGGTTTACGAAGGGCGTTATCTGTTAGGAACTTCGATCGCCCGACCATGTATCACCAAGGGCATGATGGACGTGGCGCTGGCCGAAGGCGCGGACGCCATTGCCCACGGCGCCACCGGCAAGGGCAACGACCAGGTCCGTTTCGAACTGTCCGCCGCCTCGCTCGCACCCCTGGTCAAATGCATCGCCCCGTGGCGGGATGCCTCGTTCCGAGCACAGTTTCCCGGGCGCTCGGAAATGATCGCCTACGCCGAGGCTAACAATATTCCGATCAAGGCGTCGATGAAAAAGCCCTACTCGATGGACCGTAATCTGCTTCACATTTCCTTCGAGGCCGGCACCATGGAAGACCCGTGGCATGACGCCACCACTGCGGCCGACCGCGACATGTATGTGCTGTCGGTTTCACCGGAAGACGCGCCGGACCGCGCGGAATATATCGAAATTTTGTTTGAGAAAGGCAACGCGATCGGTCTCAAACATGAGGATCTGTGCGCGATCCTCACCGAACTCGGCGACGTGCAAGCCACCGGCCAACAGGACGGTTACGCGCTTCTAACACCCTACGGCGTGATGCGCGTGCTCAATCTGCTAGGCGGGCGCAATGGCATCGGCCGCATCGATATCGTGGAAAACCGTTTTGTGGGGATGAAATCCCGGGGGATTTATGAAACGCCCGGCGGCACCATCCTGTACGCCGCCCACCGGGATCTCGAAGCGCTCGTGGTGGACCGCGAGTCGATGCACATTCGCGACAGTCTGATTCCGAAATACGCGCAACTTGTTTATAAT
>JAPLUJ010000596.1 GCA_026397695.1 Verrucomicrobiota bacterium
ACCGGTGAATGGCACCCTCGCGGCAATCTATGTCAAACAAGGTGACCAGGTCCAGGCGGACCAGGAGCTGGCGCTGATTTGCTAGACGGAAAAGCGGAAGGTCTTCCCGCCCGTGCTCAGCGCACCAGGATGGCGTCCTCGGGGCAGACTTCGCGGCAGGCGTTGCAGCGCGTGCAGAGGTCCTCGATGATGAAATGTTTCTGATAGGGAGCCATGGGTATGGCATCTACCGGGCAATGCTGGGCGCACAGCGTGCAACCGATGCAGGCGTCGGTGACCGAGTAGGTGATGAGGTCGCGGCACTTGCCGGCCGGGCAATGGCCGTGGAGATGGGCTTCGAATTCCTCGCGGAAAAACCGCAGCGACGACAACACCGGATTGGGCGCGGTCTTGCCAAGCCCGCAGAGGCTGGCGCGGCGCACCATGGAGGAGAGTTCCTCCAAAGCGGTTAGATCCTGGGCCTTGGCCTTGCCCTTGCAGATGCGCTCGAGGATATCGAGCATGCGGCGCGTGCCGATGCGGCAGAACGTGCACTTGCCGCACGACTCGCACTGGCAGAAATCGAGGAAATAACGCGCCATCTGCACCATGCAGTCGGTGTGATCGAGCACGATCAAGCCGCCCGAGCCCATGATCGCGCCCACTTGTGTTAGAGATTCGTAATCGATGGGGGTGTCGGCGAGGGCAGCCGGGACGCAGCCACCGGATGGTCCGCCGACGAGCACGGCTTTGAAGGGCGAGCCATCGGGCGTGCCGCCGCCGATGTCCTCGACGACCTCGCGGATGGTGATGCCCATGGGCACCTCGATGAGTCCGCCGCGGGCGATTTTTCCTGCCAGCGCGAACACCTTGGTGCCCTTGCTCAGTTCGCTGCCGATGGCTGCGAACGCCGCGCCGCCATGGCGCATGATCCACGGCACGTTGGCGTAGGTTTCGACGTTGTTGATCAGGGTCGGCTTGTCGTGATAACCTTGCTCGGCGGGGTAGGGGGGCTTGAGCCGTGGAATGCCGCGGCGTCCTTCCATCGATTCCAACATCGCGGTTTCCTCACCACAAACGAAGGCCCCGGCACCCTCGAACACTTCAAGCTCGAACGCAAAGCCGGAACCCATAATGTTAGATCCGAGCATGCCGCGTTCCTGGCACAAGCGCAGCGCCTCGCGCAACCGCCGCACCGCCGACGGATACTCGGCACGCACATAGATATACCCATGGTGGGCACCCACCGCGAAGGCCGCGATCATCATGCCCTCGATGACGCGGAACGGAAACGACTCCATCAGCATGCGGTCCATGAAGGCACCGGGGTCGCCTTCGTCACCATTGCATATGACAAACTTTTGGTCGGCGGCGGTGCCGTGCACCACCCGCCATTTGCGGGCGGTCGGGAAACCGGCGCCGCCGCGGCCGCGCAAGCCGCTGCGATCAATCACCTCAATGACCTCCGGCGGTGTTAGATGTTCGAGGCATTGGCGCAGGCCGGCGAATCCGTCGTGGGCGAGGTATTCATCGAACCCGAGCGGGTCGAGCTTGCCGTAGTGCTCGGTGGCGATGTGCATCTGGCGGCCGAAGAACGCGCTCACCCGCGGGCTCGGGTTGTCGGGGGTGCGGCCCGCACCGGGGTCGCTTGCGAGGGTTTCGCCCGACAGCCAGTCGAGCGCCGCAGTGGTGGCGCGGCGGAACCATGGCACTGCTCCGTTAGGTTTGAAGTATTTCCGCAGCAGGACATCGACGCGTTCCGGGTGGATGCCGGAAAACTGCACGGGATCCATGCCCGGCCGGGCGATTTCTATCAGTGGTGTGCGGTCGCACATCACCACGCAGCCGACACGTTTGATGGTGGCGTTGAGGTGGCCTCGCGCCACGGCGGCCTGCAGCGCCTCATGGGTCCGGCCGCAGCCGCGGGCGATGCAACAGGAATCGAGGCAAATGCGGATCTCGCCCTCGACCTTG